>NZ_LN650648.1:911901-1215869 GCF_900002575.1 Romboutsia hominis
GTAGGTAGTGATACAGCTTTATCTCAAATTATAAAATTAGTGGAAGATGCACAAGGCAAAAAAGCACCTATTGCAAAACTTGCAGATACTGTATCAGGATATTTTGTACCAGTTGTTATAATAATAGCTATAGTGTCAGCAGCAGCTTGGGCTTTATTTGGAAATAAAGATTTAGAGTTTGTCTTAACAATATTTATATCTGTATTAGTTATAGCCTGTCCATGTGCATTAGGACTTGCAACACCAACAGCTATAATGGTTGGTACAGGAAAAGGGGCAGAAAATGGAATACTTATAAAAGGTGGAGAAGCTTTAGAACTTGCACATAAAGTAGATACTGTAATATTTGATAAAACAGGAACTATAACTGAAGGTAAGCCAAAAGTAACAGATGTTATAGTAAGTGATGATATAGATGAAAAATATATAATACAAATAGCAGCAAGTGCAGAAAAAACATCAGAACATCCATTAGGGGAAGCTATAGTTAAGTATGGTGAAGAAATAGGAATAAAATTTGTAGAAGTTAAAAACTTTAAAGCTATACCAGGACATGGTATAGAAGTAAACATAGATAATAAAAATATATTACTTGGTAATAAAAGATTAATGGAAAGTAGAGATATAAGTCTAGAATCTCTACATAAAAAATCTGATAGGTTAGCACAAGAAGGAAAAACACCTATGTATATAGCTATAGAAAATAATATAGCTGGAATAATAGCAGTTGCCGATACTGTTAAAGAAAATAGTAAAAAAGCAGTAGACAAATTACATGAAATGGGAATAAAAGTAGCTATGGTAACAGGAGATAATAAAAAGACTGCCAATGCTATAGCTAGAGAGGTTGGAATAGATATAGTAGTATCAGAAGTATTACCTCAAGATAAATCAAATGTAGTTAAAAATCTTCAAAATGAAGGTAAGTTTGTTGCTATGGTTGGAGATGGTATAAATGATGCACCAGCACTAGCACAAGCTAACGTAGGTATAGCTATAGGAAATGGAACAGATGTGGCTATGGAATCTGCAGATATTGTTTTAATGAAAAGTGATTTAATTGATGTATGTAATGCAATAAAACTAAGTAATGAGACAATTAAGAATATAAAAGAAAACTTATTCTGGGCATTTGGATACAATACAATAGGAATACCAATAGCAGCAGGGCTACTTTATATATTCGGAGGACCGCTACTAAATCCAATGTTTGCAGCAGCAGCTATGAGTTTAAGTTCAGTATCAGTAGTAAGTAATGCACTTAGACTAAAAAACTTTAAAACATACAAATAATAAAAAAGAGTTACCTTAAGCAACTCTTTTTAGTTTATAAAAAATTAATTTAAAATAGTGTAAAATGATGAAAATAAAGTTTGTAAATTAGGCAAGCTATTATTTGGTATTAGTAAATCAAAACAAGATGAACTTTAAAGAGTTAATAGTATAAAATATATAAGTAAAGAAATAATATTATTAATTAATAATATTAAAGGAGTAGACAAAATGGCAAAGTTCAACGGTGTAGTAAAGTGGTTTAATAGTGTAAAAGGATATGGTTTTATAACTTGTGATACTGGTGAAGACGTATTTGTTCACTTTACAAATATAAAAGAAGAAAATGATGAAAAGAATTTACATGAAGGTGAAGAAGTTAGCTTTGATATGGTAGAGGCTCCAAAAGGAATGTCAGCTATAAATGTACACAAATTATAAAAATAAGGAACTATCAATTGATAGTTCCTTATTTTTAATTACGGAAAAAATTATATACTTCATAAAAAATTCATATAGTTATAAATTAATTATGATAAAATTAAATATAAATAAAGATCAAATGGAGTTGATAAAATGAGTGAATCTATATTAGTTATTGAAGATGATTCAGATATACAAGAACTCATAGTTGAGTTTTTAGGTTCTAAGGGATATAAAATAGACTCAGCTAATGATGGAGTAGAAGGTATACAAAAGTTTAAGGAAAAAGAATATGATTTAATAATACTTGATATTATGATGCCAAATTTAGATGGACATTCAGTATGTAAAATGATTAGAAAAAATTCAAATGTACCTATAATATTTTTAACAGCATTAACTGACGAATCAGATCAGATAAAAGGGTTTGATTTAGAGTGTGATGATTATATAACAAAGCCTTTTTCATTTAAGTTACTTATAAAAAGAGTAGAAGCAGTGCTTAGAAGGACATCACAAACTAGTAGTGACTGTTTAATCTTTGAAGACTTAAAATTAGATTTAAATACGTATACAGCACAAATAAAAGAAGAAACTATAGAACTTACTTTAAAGGAATTTAATATACTTAAGACTTTAATAGAAAAATATCCACAAGTGGTAACTAGAGAAAGTTTATTAGATAGTATATGGGGATATGACTATTATGGAGATACAAGAATAGTTGATGCACATATAAAAAATATAAGAAAAAAATAGTATTACCATATATAAAAACAGTAAAAGGTATAGGATATACTCTTGAAAAAGATATTTAGTAAATGGGAAAAATTAAATATAAAGTATAAACTATTTACAATAACAACAGGGTTATTACTAGCATTAGCTATAATAATATACCTAATCTTATATTTTTTATTACCAACATATTATTATGAGTATAAAATAGGGAATTTCGAAAAAAGTGTAGCACGACTTAAGAAAGAATCAGTATTTTATACAACGGATGAATTAAAAGAGAAGCTACATCAACTAGAAGCGAGTCAAAATCTATCTGTTCTTTTAACTAACCAAAGTGGAAGAAGAATTTATGGTAGAACAGAATTATTAATACTTAATCATAGTAAATATATAATAAATAATAGTAGAGAATACCCTAAGAATATTACTATATATACTAAAGATTCAATACTCCCATATAATTTAAGTATAGTAATGCCGCTTCAGCCTATAGATGAAGCTACTGAGGTTATAAGAAATCTTATGCCATATATTATAGGGGTAGCTATATTAATAGCTATAATAGGTGCATACATATATACAAAAGTAATAACTAAACCTTTGATAGATATAATAGAAACTGAAAGAGAAGCTGAAAATAAAAGAAAAGAATTTATAGCTACTATATCTCATGAACTAAAAACGCCAATAACTATAATAAGTGGACAACTAGAAGGTATGATTTATAATATAGGGAAATATAAAGATAGAGATTTATATTTAGAAAAATCATATGATACTACACAAGAGTTAAAAGAATTGGTAAATGAGATGATAGAAGTATCAAAATGTGAAATATTAGAAACTGATTTGACTTTAGATACTGTTAATTTAAGCAATATGGTTGAAAATATAATAAAAAGACAAGCATTTTTAATAGAAGATAAAAATTTAAATACAGTAATAGATATAGAAAAAGATTTGTATGTAAAATGTGATGAAGATAGAATAAAAAAAGCAATAAGTAATATAATAAACAATGCTATAAAATATTCACCAAATAAAGAAACTATAATAGTGAAGCTGTACACTAAAAGTGTAAAAATTGCTAGAAGAAAAACTGATTCAAAAATATATTTAGAAGTCGAAAATACAGGCATTACTATAGATAAAAAATATCTAAATGAGATATTTAAGCCATTTTTTAGAGTAGAAAAATCAAGATCTAGAAAAACTGGAGGAAGTGGGCTAGGGTTATATTTAGTTAGTAAAATACTTCAAAGTCATGGATTTAAGCATAACATAAAAAATAAAGAGAATTCAGTAATATTTACTATAGAGTTTAATTAAACTTTCAAAGTTCATTCACTTAAAACTCATATTAAATTCATATTAAAAAGTTAATATATAAGTATAGAAAGACTAGCTTAAAAACCATAATATAATACCCTAAAATAATGGCAACACTCCCTCACATCCTCCTATGGGTTGCCATTATTTATATCCCCTATATTTTATATAGGGGATATTTTTAATTGTAAGTAAAATGTATAATTTATAAAATAATAAATTAGATTTTGTACAAAAAAAGAAAGTAATAATTTTTAATAAAATGCAAAAAATAATATAAATAAAGGAGGATATATGACTACTATGAAAAATTATATGAATAATATGAAAAATGATATGGAAAAAAGACTTGATGGAGCTAAAGAAAAAGCAGAAGATGTAAAAGAAAATGTACTAGGATTTATGGCTAATATGGAAAATCAAGTGGAAGATGGAATGGAAAGATATAAAGAAAAAAAATTTGCTAAAAATTTAAAAAAACAAATGGAAAAAGAACATAAATAAATACCTAAAAGAGCTAAATTATTTAGCTCTTTTAATATTTAAATAAAATTGTATCATTACATTTTATATTTATTATATATTTAAGATCCATATATGGAAATTGTATGGGTTAGGTAGTAATATTTAATTAGGATTCATTAAAAGTGGAGGAATAATTATGGATAGAATGAATGAAGTAAGTAAAACTAAAACAAAATTTTTAGTGACATCATCTTTATTTGCCGCACTAGTTTGTTTAACAACAGCATATATATTACATATTCCAGTAGGAGCTAATGGAGGGTATGTTCATATAGGGGATTCATTTATATATTTAGCAGCAGCTATACTTCCTACTCCTTACGCAATGATTTGTGCAGCAATAGGAGCTGGAATGGCAGATTTAGTTAGTGGTGCAGCTATATGGCTAATACCAACAATAATAATAAAGCCAATATTAGTATTATTTATAAGCTCAAATAGCGAAAAAATAATAACTAAAAGAAATATAATAGGAAGCTTTATTGCGGGATTTGTAGGATGGTTTTTATATATGATAGCAGGGGGAATTATATCAGGTACATTTGTAGGTGCATTTGTATTGTCTCTTGTAGGTTTTGTACAACCAATAGGAAGCTTTATAGTGTTTTTATTAATTGGAAGTACTTTTGATAAATTAGAAATAAAGAAAAAATTTTAATAAAAAGGAGATAGATATGAATATATTATATACAATAGGTGATAGTCTTTATGTAAACTTAACTAATAAATGTCCATGTAGATGTATATTTTGTATAAGAGATGAGAAGGATGAAATTGAAAAAAGTGGAAGTTTATGGCTAGAACATGAACCAAGTATTGACGAAATAAAGGAAGCTTTTAAAAATTATAATTTAAGCGATTATAATGAAGTTGTATTTTGTGGATATGGAGAACCCTTAGTTAGACTAGACGAAGTAATAGAAATTAGTAAGTTTATAAAAGAAAAAAGTAATGTAAAAGTTAGGGTTAATACCAATGGTTTAAGTGATTTGATTCATAAAAAGAAAACAGCAATACTATTAAAGGATAATATAGATTCTATATCAATTAGCTTAAATGCTCCAAATAAAGAGGTTTATACAAAGGTTACAAGACCTAAATACGGGGAAGTATCATTTGAATATATGATAAATTTTGCAAAAGAATGTAAAGAGTATATAAGTGAAGTAGCTTTTTCCGTTGTAGATGAAATATCGCAAGAAGAAATAGAAATGTCAAAAGTGTTAGCAAATAAGCTTGGAATAGATTTAAAAGTAAGAAATAAAAATTAAAATACTTAGAGTACACTAAAAAACTATAAAAATAAATTTATTTTTATAGTTTTTTAGTATATATAATAATAAATAAGTATTAAAATATAAATTTAAATTCAATGGGGAATATTTCATAAAAAGTAAAAAAAATATAAAAAAAGTATAAAATTTGACGGTATTTATGGTAAACTACAACTAAAAAGAAAATTAAATTAACAAAAGAACAGGAGCAAAGAGCAATGGGAATATTTGATATCTTCAAAAAGAAAAATAAAAGCAGTATTATATTATCGCCTACAAATGGTGAAATATTAGAGTTATCATATGTACCAGATGAGGTATTTTCCAACAAGATTATGGGAGATGGATTTGCTATAAAGTCAAATGATGGGGTTATAGTATCACCAGTAGATGCAACAGTTGAGATGATATTTGATACTAAACATGCTATGGGGTTAAAAACTGATGATGGTTTAGAATTACTTATACATTTAGGAATAGATACAGTGAATTTAAAAGGTGAAGGTTTCGAGATATTCACAAATGTTGGAGATAAAGTTAAAGCAGGAGATAAAATAATGAAAATGGATGTTGACTTTATAAAAAATAATGCAACATCGGATATAAGTCCTATAATATTTACTAGTTTAGAAGATGGACAGTCTGTAAAAATTGTAACAGGTGCTGTAGAAGCTAAAGAAGAAAATAGAATAGAAATAGTTAAATAACTAACAAATAGGGGGTCTTTAGATATATCTAAGGACCTTTTATATGTAATAAAATTAAATTAAAATAAATAATGACATCAACAGGAGGAAATTATATGCTTAAATTTTTACAGCGTATAGGTAAATCACTTATGTTACCTATAGCGGCACTACCAATAGCAGGTATTATGCTAAGAATTGGACAACCTGATGTAATAAAAGCATTGTATGCAGTGCCATTTATGTCTCAAATACTTCCATTTTTTGGAGCAGCAGGGTCTGCATTATTTGATAATTTACCATTATTATTTGCGCTAGGAGTTGCAGTTGGTTTATCTGATGATCAAAATGGTGCATCAGCTCTAGCAGGTGTTATATCTTATCTAACGTTAACTAATGTTACTACTAAATATTGGGGTATAAATTTTGCACCAGAAATAGCATCAACATTAAATATATCATTTTTAGGTGGTATACTAGCAGGTTTAATAGGTGGATTATCTTATAATAGATATAGAAAAGTTCAACTGCCAGAGTTTTTAGCATTCTTTGGTGGAAGAAGAGCAGTTCCTATAATGTCTGGATTAATATCAGCTATAGTAGCTATACCTTTAGCTATAGTTTGGCCTAGTATTCAAGCTTTTTTAGGAGATATATCAGCAGCTATAGCAGGGTTTGGAGCTATGGGAGCAGCATTATATGGATTCTTTAATCGTCTATTAATACCAATGGGACTTCATCATGTATTTAATTCATTCTTCTGGTTCCAATTAGGAAACTTTAATGGGACAACAGGCGATTTAAACAGATTCTTTGCAGGAGATCCTACAGCAGGACACTTTATGGCAGGATTTTTCCCAGTAATGATGTTTGGTTTACCAGCAATAGCATTTGCTATATACTGTGCAGCTAAGAAAGAAAAGAAAAAAGCGGTAGCAGGTATGCTTTTATCTTTAGGACTTACAGCTTTATTAACAGGTGTTACAGAGCCACTTGAATTTTTATTTATATTTTTATCACCAGCATTATTAGTAGCACATGCAATACTTACAGCAATATCTATGTTTATTACAGATTCACTAGGAGTACTTCATGGGTTTACATTTTCAGCAGGAGCGATAGACTATTTACTAAACTTTAACTTAGCTACTAATCCAATATATATATTACTAGTAGGGCTTGGAATTGGTGCTTTATACTTTGTAGTATTTTACTTTTTAATAGTTAAGCTAGATTTACCAACTCCAGGTAGAGAAGATGATGATGAACTTAGTTCAAATCCAATACAAAATAGTGAAGTAGCAGCAACTAGTGAAGATGAAATATCTAGAAAATATATAGAATATCTAGGTGGAGATGAGAATATAATTAAGGTTGAAAACTGTGCAACTCGATTAAGATTAGAACTAGTTGATACTAATAAAATGAATGAAAAAGGTTTAAAATCATTAGGGGTAAAAGGTGTTGTTAAATTAAGCAAGACTAGTGCTCAAGTTATAGTTGGTACGAAAGTTGAATTCGTAGCTGATGGAATAAATGAAAGTCTTAGAAAATAGAAAATAATAAGGATATCTAAATTTAGATATCCTTATTTATAATACCATGAATTTTAAACTTTATTAATTTTAGATGATTTAAGCAAGAGATGTTTTTAGTAAATACTAAGACAAAGTGTCGGTAGTAGGAGTAAATTAAATTTTTCTTGTTCAATTTTTACAAAAGTATAGCTATAATATAAAATAAATGAAAATAAAAATTATCTAAAAATAGGAGGGGGATATATGTTAAATACTAATAAAGAACATGTAGTTAAATGGTCAGTACAAGGTAAAATTCATCATCCAATAGGTGGAAATTATAGAATAAGTCACGATGGAAAACCTATGATACTTCCAGCAACAGGTGGAATATCATATAATGTATCTGTTGGTGATAGTGTTTTTAATTGGGCAGGTGACCATGTAGAGCCAGGTGTATCTATAAGAAATGAAAATAGTTCAGAAAATGCAGCATTAATGACATTTGCATGTATTGGAAATGAAGCTAAAATAGTATCAGGAGATGCTAAAGGTAAAAAGGGATATGTAACAGGTATGCATGGAGGTATAGACCATGTGTTAATATATTTTGATGAGGAAACTTTAGAAGATTTAGCAATCGATGATAAAATAATGATAAAAGCATATGGACAAGGGCTTAAGTTAAATAACTATGAAAATGTACACATAATGAATATAGATCCTAATTTATTTGAAAAATTAAACATAAAAGAAGAAAATGGAAAGCTTAAAGTTAATGTTGTAGGAAAAGTACCAGCATATTTAATGGGATCTGGTATAGGTTCTAAAAGTGCCGCTACAGATGGTGATTATGACATAATGACAGCTGATATGGAAGAAATAAAGAGATTAGGTCTTGATAAGTTAAAATTTGGCGATTTAGTATTACTTCAAGATTGTGATAACACATATGGTGTAGGATATTTAAAAGGTGCTGTAAGTATAGGAGTTGTAGTTCATAGTGATTGTGTGAAATCAGGTCATGGGCCAGGGGTAACAGTTATAATGACTTGTAAAGATGACACTTTAGAAGGTATTATAGATGAAAATGCTAATATAAAAAATTATATGAAATAAAAAATAAGGTCTTCTATTTAAATAGAAGACCTTATTTTTGAGTTAAAAGTAAGTATATCTATAGTTACTAAAAAATAAATATTTTATTTTAATATATGAGAATATGTATATTCAAAAAAGTGAAATCTATTATAAAAACAATTTTAAAGATTTAAAATTTACAAAAAATGGTATATAATATGAAAAGACTAACTAGGAGGGGCCAAATGAATAAAAGTAAAGTTGTAATAGTAGGAACAGGAATGGTGGGAATGAGCTATGCTTATTCAATGGTAAACCAAGGAACATGCGAAGAATTAGTGCTTATAGATTTAGATAAAAAAAGAGCTGAAGGAGAAGCTATTGATTTAAATCATGGACTTAGCTTTGCACCAAGAAAAATGAAGATATATGCAGGGGATTATAGCGATTGTAGTGATGCCTACATAATATGCATAACAGCAGGTGCTATACAAAATGAAGGAGAGACAAGATTAGACTTATTACATAAAAATACAAAAATAATGAAGTCTATAATAGGAGAAATAAAAAAGACAGGCTTTAAAGGAATATTATTAATAGCTACAAATCCAGTTGATATAATGACTTATGTATCATGGAAATTATCTGGTTATGATAAATCGAAAGTCATAGGATCAGGAACGACACTAGATTCAGCTAGACTTAGATATACATTAGGTGAAAGATTAAATGTAAATCCTAAAGATATAAATGCATATGTAATGGGTGAACATGGAGATTCTCAATTTGTAGCTTGGAGTTATGCACTTTGTGGATTACAACCAATATATCAAATAGCATCTAGAAAAGATAAGAATATAGATTTTGATGATTTAGAAAAAATAGAAGATGAAGTTAGAAATATAGCTTATAAAATAATTGATTGTAAAAAGTCGACATATTATGGTATAGGAATGGCTTTAACTAAGATAACTAAAGCTATACTTGAAAATGAAAATACAGTACTTACAGTATCATCATATTTAAATGGAGAATATGGAAATGAAGACGTGTATATAGCAGTTCCAAGTATAGTAAATAAAGATGGAGTAAGAGAAGTGATACATTTACCACTTGATGCTACAGAAAAAGAAAAGTTAAATGATTCTATAAAGATAATGAAAGAAAATATAAAAAAATTAGACTTATAAAAATAAATAATTAAAAGCGCTACTTAATTTTAAGTAGCGCTTTTAATTATTTATAGTTATGTAATAGTATATGAAATATTTAGAGTATTAGTTTAAACAAATTTATCTAAAATATAAAAAAACTTATAATAATAAAACTTCAATATATGGATAACTTAAAAGTAAGCACAATTTAAAAGAAAGGATAAAGTTATGAAAAAAGAAGTTAAAGTAAATGAAGGAAGGTCAGATAATAATCCACATATGGATAAGTTATTAAAAGAAAATAAAAATAGAATGGAAATTGCAGAAGAAATAAGTACTAATAAAAAAATAGGTGACATAGTAGGCGAAAGATTAGCTAAAAAACATCATTTCCCACCATGTTAAATTAAATTTAGGAGGAAACTAATGGAGAATAAATTTTCAAATGGACATTATAAAGACGCAATTGAGTATGCAAAATATATACTTTCAAATAGTTCCTCTATAAAAGAAATAGCTGAGAATATAAATGAATTAGAAAAAGAAGACGATAATAAAAAATCAAGTGATAATTAAATTAGCAACACAATAATATAGTTATAAAATAGTAGGTTAATTAATATTTATATTAAATAACCTACTATTTTATTTGAATAAATTATTTAAGTAGACGCATTTAGATATATAAATTATTGAAAAATATAAATAGAAATACTAATATTAATTATTAATGAATGAGGTAATAGAGTTTAGGGGGGATTATTATTAATAAATTACTTAATACATATAAAGGACTCCCAAAAGAGATATACATATTGTTTATAGGTAAAATAGTAAATAGTATAGGTTCTTTTGTACATCCTCTTATGTCATTGATACTTACACAAAAAATAGGAATGTCAGCTTTTGAAGCCGGTCAATTTGTGACAATGCTTGCAGTATTTCAGGCTCCATGTATGATAACTGGAGGAAAGTTAAGTGATACGATTGGAAGAAGAAAAGTTATAATAACATTTCAAGCTTTAGGTGCACTTATGTTAATTATATGTGGGCTTATGGATACTACTGTATTAACAGCTAAGATAATGATATTATCATCATGTTTTTATTCAATATCATCACCTGCTTATGATGCGTTAAATGCAGATTTAACTAATGAAGGAAATAGAAAAGAATCATACTCACTATTGTATATGGGAGTGAATATTGGTTTTTCTATAGGTCCAATACTTGGTGGATTTTTATATAAAGATTATTTATTTTTAATATTTATAGGAGATGCTATAACTACCTTAATAGCCCTAACACTATTTATATTTTATGTAAAAGAGCCAACAAAAATTAAAAAAAGCAATGTAATAGACTCAAAAGAGATATATGATGATGAATATAAAGATTTTTCTACTTTAAAAGTATTAATTAAAAGACCTATACTAATAGCATTTCCTATTATAATGCTATTATATCAATTTTCATATTCTCAATGGGGATTTTCTCTTCCTCTTCAAATGGGAGAAATATTTAAAGAGGATGGGGCAAGATTGTATGGATTATTAGGAGGATTAAATGGATTTATAGTAATTATATTAACTCCTATATTAACTAGTAAAACTAAAAAATATAAATCTATGAACATTATGTCTATAGGAGGAATTTTATATGGGTTATGTTTTTTAGTGGTTAGTTTTTCAAAAGTGATGCCATTATTTTTCCTAGCAATAACATTATTAACTATAGGCGAAGTTTTAATAGCTATTAATAGTTCGGCTTTTATAGCGAACAATACTCCTATATCTCATAGGGGAAGGATAAGTTCTGTAATACCATTAATTACTGGAATGGGATATGCAATGGGACCTATGATAATGGGGAAAATTATAGATTCAAGCTCTATATCTATAGGGTGGATAGTAGTTATGTTGGCATCTTTTATAGGAGCATTCGGACTTTTAACATTAAAAAAACTTAAATTAGAAATAAATGAAGAATAACTAGTATAAAAAATAGAAATTAATATGAATATTAAGAATAAAGTACTTACTAAATCGTACTTAAATAGATAAAATTTAAAAAAAGTTCATAAATTATTGAAAAAAAATCCTGTTATGCTATAATTAACCTATAAATACGAATTATTAAATAAATTTATGGAATAATAATCGGTTTTATAGGGGAGGAAATATAAAATGAAGAATCAAAGTTCGGTTATTTATCAACTAGATGGTAAGCCAAAATTAACAGAAGCTATACCCTTAGGTCTTCAGCATATACTAGCGATGTTTGTTGGAAATGTTACACCACTTATAATAATTTCTAATATACTTAACTTGTCATTAGCTGATAAAACTTCTTTAATACAATGTGCTATGTTTGTATCTGGAATAGTAACATTAATACAATGTTATAAAGTTGGTCCATTTGGAGCAAGGTTACCAATAGTTATGGGAACTAGTTTTGGGTTTGTACCAGTACTTACAGCAATAGGTGCTAAGTATGGATATGAAACGATACTTGGAGCATGTCTAGTAGGTGGGCTTATAGAATTAATGTTTGGTCAAAGTATGAAAAAATTAAGGAGATTTTTCCCGTCAGTGGTAACAGGAACAGTAGTTTTAGCTATGGGTATATCTTTACTTCCAACAGGTATAAATTATTTTGCAGGTGGAGTAGGAGCTAGTGACTTTGGTTCAATATCAAATCTTATATTAGGAACAGTAGTTTTACTAACTGTATTAATTTTTAATCAATATACTAAAGGGATAACTAGTTTAGCATCAATACTTATAGGACTTATAGTTGGATATATAGTAGCAATACCAATGGGAAAGATAGATTTTTCGCAACTATCTCAGATGTCTATGATATCTGTTCCAATGCCGTTTACATTCGGGTTTGAATTCCATCTAGACGCAATATTTGCAGTAGCTTGTGTATTTATAGTTTCAGCTGTTGAGACAGTAGGGGATATAACATCAATAGCCCATTCAGGGATAGGAAGAGATGCTACTGATAAAGAAATAGCAGGTGGAGTTATGGCAGATGGTATAGGAAGTGTTATAGGGGCAATGTTTAGTGTACTTCCAAATACTTCGTTTGGCCAAAATGTAGGGATTATAGCCATGACTAAAGTTATAAATAGAAATGTAGTAGCAACAGGTGCAGTATTTTTAATATTAGCAGCAGTATTTCCAAAATTTGGAGCAATAATATCTTTAATGCCTTCAAGTGTATTAGGTGGAGCTAGTGTAATGATGTTTGCAATGATTGCAGTTAGTGGGATAAAGCTTATAACTAGTGAGCCTCTTAATAATAGAAATAGCACAATAGTAGCACTTTCATTAGGAGTTGGCGTTGGATTATCATTTGTTCCAGGAGTTCTTTCTAATATGCCAGAATCTATACAATTAATATTTGGAGATTCAGGACTTGTATTAGTTGCAATTATAGCAGTAGTTTTAAATATAGTACTTCCAAAAGAAGAAAAATCTGTAGAATTAGAAGTTAAATTAGAAGGTCAAATATCTTAATACAAAATAAAAGATAGTTATTTTTATATGTAAAAATAGCTATTTTTTTATAAAAAACTTTATATATATGTGTTAAAATTTTATTTAAATTTAGGTATAAGTTATATATAATTATAATAGGGAAAGATATAACAGGGGGAAATATACCGATGAAAAGGATATTTAATAAATTAAATGAGAATATAATAATTATAAATAATAAAGGAGATATATTATTTTGTAATGAAGTATTATTAGAAAAATTAGGGTATAAACAAAAGGATATAATACAAAATAATATAAATAATATTTTATATAATATAGAAGATATTGATTGTATAAAAAAAGAAGAAAATATAGATTTGTTGTTTTATAGAAAGACAAAAGACATTGTCAAATTTAACTGTGATATAATAATAGATTTTTTTGAAGAAAAAGAAGCAATTTTTATATTATGTAAAGAAATAAGCAAATCATATACAATAGAAGACTTAGATAATCTACTAGATAGTATACCGATAGGATTATGGATTAAGAATATAGATGGTAAATATTTATACTCAAATAGATATCTAGCAAGTCTTGCCAACAAAGAAAAAGAAAATATGATAGGAAATTATGATATAGATAATTTTAAAGATGAATATGCACATTTATATAAAGAGGTAGATGAAGAGGTAATAAATACAAAAAAGCCAAGGCTATTTGAAGAAGCTATAATAGTAAATGGAATAAGCAAAGAGTTTGAATCGTATAAGGCACCTATACTTGGTGAAAATGAAGATGTAATTTATACGGTAGGAGCTACAAGGGATATAAGTTTGAGAAAAAAGATAGAAAAGCAGGTATTTAATAACCACAATCAAGTATCAACTTTGAACAATATTTTAAATATATCTAATCGTGATATAAAAGGATTATTAGAAAATGGTTGTTATGAGCTCTTAAAATACTTAAGTATTGATGGAATATCTATATGGTTGTATGATAAAGATAAAAAAGAATTAAAATCATATATAAGAAGAGGTTATTCTGTTGTATCACAGCATGAAGGTATAATAAAACTAGGTAAAGATACAATAGAGTGGGAAATTTTTAATAATATGTCAGATGGCTTAAGGGATATAAATGAAGTAAGCCATATAGATATATGTAAAAAAATGGAAAATGATGGAGTGAAATACATAGGAACTTATAAAATAAAATTAAGAGATGATATTATAGGCATATTAACTATATATTATAAATATGATAATAAACCACCAGAATATGACCAAAGTAATTTTATAAAAGCTATATGTGGTCAGATGGCTATATTAATCAAAAACTTAAAACTCACTAATGAAATAAAAATAGAAAATAAAAAAAGAAGCAATACAGAAAGAGAATTGGCATTGTTTTTAGAAACAGCAGTTGATTTAGTAGGGGTTATAGATGAAGATGGATATTTTAAAAAAGCAAACTCAAAATGGAGTGAAGTATTAGGATGGACAGAAGAAGAATTAATAAATATTAATTTAAAAAATTTACTACATCCTGAAGATATGAAAAAGGTATTATCAGTTAAAGATTTTAAAAAAGGTTCTAAATTTAGAAAAAATGTTAAGTATAGATATTTAAACAAAAATGGAAAATATATATGGTTACATATAGGTAGCAAGTATGTAGAGGAAGAAAATCATTTTTTAGTTACAGGAAGAGATATAACAAAAGAAATGTATGTTGAAGAACAAACTAAAAAACTAGAAAAAGCTATTGAAATAGAGAGTATGAAAAATGAATTTTTCTCTAATATATCACATGAATTTAAAACTCCACTTAATATAATACTTGGGAGCATGCAGTTATTAAATCAAAGTATATATAAAAATAGCATAACTACTGAAAAACTTATTAATCATATAAGTACAATAAAGCAAAATTCTTATAGACTTTTAAGACTTGTAAATAATCTTATAGATATAAGTAAAATAGAAACAGGATACTATGAATTACAACTTTCTAATAATAATATAGTTAATATAATAGAGGATATAACTCTATCAGTTGTAAATTATGTAGAGTGTAAAAATATAAATTTAATATTTGATACTGATACAGAGTGTGAAATATTAGCATGTGACCCTGATAAAATAGAGAGGGTTATGCTAAACTTATTATCAAATGCAATAAAATATACAGGAGAATATGGAGAAATAATAGTAAGTTTAAAATCAGATGGTAAAAAGGTAATAGTATCTGTAAAAGATAATGGGACTGGAATACCTAAGGATAAAATAGGAATTATATTTGATAGATTTGGACAAGTAAATGATGCACTAATAAAAAGAAGAGAAGGTAGTGGAATTGGTTTATCCTTAGTTAAATCTTTAGTAGAAATGCATGGAGGCTCTATAAGGGTAGAAAGTGAATTAAATATAGGAAGTGAATTTATATTTGAAATACCTGTATCTTTAATTGAAGATGAAGAAGTAACTATATTAGATAAAAATTTAAGAGATACACAAATAGAAAAGTGTAATATAGAGTTTTCAGATATATATAATATTTAAAAATATATATAATAAATTAATGAATAATTAATTATAAACCATGAAGGTTTTCACTAGCTAAAGTGAAAACCTTTTTTGAATTATATTATTATTATCGATGCTTTGTATAGTTGCTTACGCAGACTATAAATGTATTTATAGTAAATTAGATAGAAAATAAATGGAATATGGAGTTTACTGATAATAATTAAAGAATATAAAATATACATCTTATATGCTTTAATTTACAAAAAGTAATGTATAGAATCTTAAAAAAGTAGATATATCAAGTAATAAAAAATATTTGATATATCTACTTTTTTAGATGCAGTAAATAAACATGATTATAATTATATAGCAATATTATTTAATTTATTAAGTTTTTGTAGTTTGTATTTTTTAAACATCAATGTATTAGACATATTACACAAAGTTAACTTACCTATCTTTCAAATGAATTGCTACTTTCATAGGAACAACAAAATTTACTTCCTTTAAATAAAAAGAAGAATGCGCTGCCCATAATAAGAGGGGTTATAAATGATACAGCTAAAGCGATTGAATTGCTATATGTACTTTTTGTAAAAACTGCAAGAATTAATAAGATAAGATTAATTTAAAAATATGAAAAAAGATGAAGATAAATAATAATACAGATTGGCTAAAATCAAAGGATTCATTGAAATGGTATTATAAACTTATCATAAAAAATAAATAATACTATGATAAAATATGACTATAGACCATAAATTAAGATATTTTGCATAAGGGAGGGGAATTAATGAATATCATATATTTTTTAGTAGGAATAATAGCGACGACTATTGGTGCAATATCAGGAATTGGTGGAGGAGTTATAATAAAGCCAGTACTTGATACATTAGGAAATTATGATATAAGTACGATAAGTATATTATCTAGCTTTACTGTGTTTTCTATGTCAATAGTAGCTTTATTAAAAAGCATAAAAAATAAAGTTAAATTAGATGGAAAGAGAACTATATCTCTAGCAATAGGTTCTATAATAGGTGGGATATTAGGTAAAAATTTATTTACCTTATTTTTAGCGGCTTTAAACAACAATTTACTAGGCCAAAAAATACAATCAACTACATTATTTATACTTATGGGTGTAGTTTTAATTTTATATATTAATGAAGGTAAAATTAAAGGTTTTAGAGTTAATAATATAGGATTTTGTGCATTGATAGGTATTATATTAGGTATAATTTCTTCATTTTTAGGAATAGGTGGAGGACCGATAAATGTAATTGCATTAATGTATATACTAGGTATGGGAAGTAAGGAAAGCTCTATACATTCTATATTTATAATATTTTTTTCACAAGGGTCTAAACTTTTATCGGTGTTTTTATCAGAAGGATTTAGTGTATATAACTTAGAGGTACTTCCTTTCATGGTTGTAGGTGGTATTATGGGAGGATTTATAGGAAGTTATTTATTAGGAAAGATGAAGAAAAACAATATAAAAAATCTTTTACATATACTATGTTAATTATTATGTGTTTTAATTTGTACAATTTAATAAAAAAATAGTTAAATATATATTTAATAACCAAATAATTGTTAATATCAAAAAATATCTAAGTAAGAAAATGAGGGGAAAAAATATAATGATAAAAAATATAAAAAGTATTTTTTTACTTCTTACTATTTTATTTATAATTTGTGTATCAATAAAAAATAATAGTGTATATGCACAAAAACTAAATGATAGTAATTTGAGTAAAGATAGCATAATAGATAGTATAGAGAGTACATATAATAAAAAAGAATTAGAAAAAAACTATATAAACAAAGTTAGGGCTAATTTAAAGGGTGAAGTAAAAGACAGTGAATATTACTTTATACAAGGTTATATAGACTATAGTATACATGATTATAAAAGTGCAATAAAAAATTTTGAATTAGCCAAAAAGGATATAAAAAATTCTAAGGATACATTTTTAAAAGTATACAATTATATACTTTTAAATAATTGTCTTTTAGAAGAAGGCAAAAGTGAAAATTTAATAACTAATGCTAAGAAGGCAATTACATATATAAAGGAAGATAAGTCATATAAAAATAATAGTAATGTAGTTTGGGAAGTAATATTTCCATTAAGTTATAATGCAAAAACTAAGGATGAATCAATAAAATTACTAAAATCATATATAGAAGAAACTAGCAATTTAGATATAGAGACTAAAATGGCATTAAGGGGAAATTTAGCTATAATATATACTATGGATAGAAAGTATGGCAAAGCTATATATAATTATTTAGATGTTATAAATTTAGCAAAGAAACATCCAAATATAGATAAAGCTGGTGTGTATGAAGCTAAAGCATATACTTTTATAGGTAATATAGTATATGAATTAGGTCTGCATAAAGAAGCTATAGATTGGTATGATATGGCAATAAATATAAAAATACCAAATAAATTAAACAATGCAGAAGCAAAGGTAAATACATATATAAATCAGATGCATGCATACTTAAGTATCGGTGATTACGATAAATGTAGTGATGTAGTAAATGAGACAAAAAAATATATAAAATATCTAGATAAAAATGAACAAGATGATGTAGAAATTCTTCTAAATTATAATATAGCCAATATAAATATACATAAAGGAAATTATGAAGAAGCTAAAAAATATATAAAAAAAGGTTCAGAGTTATTAAAAGAAGATAAAGTAGAATATTTTATTCATAAAGATATTTTCTTAGGATTATCATATGCAAGTATATTAAAAGAAGAAGGAAATTATAAAGAAGCTTTAGATATATATAATAAAATACTAAAGCTAAAAAATGAAGGTGCTAAATATATAGAAATTGATATCTATTCTGATATAGCTGAAATATACAGTAAAATAGGAGATCTAGAATCATATAAAAAATACAATGAAATACTAAAAGAAAAGAAAGAATCTTTAGATGAAATTATAAAAAATGATTATATTGAATATTCAATAAAGGCATATGAAAATGAAGTATTAAAAGAGAAAGAGAAAAACGAACAAATAAAAGTATTAATTATGACATGTATAGTAGTAATATTAATTATTATTTTAATAGCAAGAATAGTTCGTGTGAAAGCATTAAAAAAATTACACTATCAAGATAGTATGACAGGTCTTTATAATAGGAGATATCTAGATGATTATGAACAGAGAAATATAAAGAAACTAGAAGAAAAGGAAATTTCTATAGTATTACTAGATATAGACTACTTTAAGAAATATAATGATAATTATGGACATATAGAAGGAGATAAAGTAATAAAAGAAGTATCAAATTCAGTTCTTATGAATATTAGAAAGAAAGGGATAGGAATAAGATTTGGAGGTGAAGAAATAGTTATTATACTAGAGGACACTAGTGAAAATGAAGCCATAGAAATAGTAGAAAAAATACAAAAAGATATAAAAAATAAGGCAATAGAACATAAGTATTCATTAGTTAATGACATAGTAACTACAAGTATAGGTATATATACTAAAAAGAAAAATATGAAAGAAGATATATATTTAGCAATAGATAAAGCAGACAAGGCATTGTATGAGTCTAAAAATAATGGAAGAAATAGATATAGTATATATAATTAAAAAAGTAATGAACTTTTAATTATAAAAATTATATTAAATTTTAAATAAAAGCCCTTAAAATGATATTAATGTTTTAAGGGCTTTTATTTAAAATTTGAATAAGTATGAAGGAATTTATATGTTAATATCTAATATTGTATAAAGAAAGGTATATGATAAACGTTTATCAGGGGGATTATATGGAAAAAACAAAAGTAAGAAGAAAGCCAAAGTGGCTAAGAGTAAATTATGAACGTCAATCTATAAAAGAGATTGAAGTTATGATGGAACAGTTATCATTAAATACAGTATGTAAAGAAGCAAAATGCCCTAATTTAGGTGAATGCTATAAAAAAAGAACAGCTACATTTATGATAATGGGAAGTCAATGCACTAGAAATTGTAGGTTTTGTAATGTAACTAATGGTAAACCTCAAAATCTTGATATAAATGAACCAGAAAATGTAGCAAAAGCAGTAAAAGAACTAGGATTATCTCATGCAGTTATAACAAGTGTAACAAGAGATGATTTAGAGGATTGTGGAGCTAGTCACTTTGCAAAAACTATAGAAGCTGTGAAGAGTTTAAATCCAGATACTACTGTAGAAGTGCTAATACCAGATTTAAAAGGTATCAAAGAAAATTTAGATATAGTTATAAAAGCAAATCCTGATGTAATAAATCATAATGTCGAAACTGTAGAAAGATTATATGATACAGTTCGTCCAGAAGCAATATATGAAAGAAGTATAGATGTTTTAAAATATGTAAAGGAAGTAGCACCTCACATATTAACAAAAACTGGTATAATGGTTGGCCTTAGTGAAAGTGATGAAGAAGTATTTAAGGTTATGGATGATGTACTTAAGGTAGGATGCGACATATTTACAATAGGTCAATATCTAAGACCATCAAACAAACACATAGAAGTTTATGAATACGTAACACCAGAAAAATTTGAAGAATATAGAGTGGTTGGAGTAGAGAAAGGATTTAAGTATATAGCAAGTAGTCCTTTAGTTAGAAGTTCGTATAATGCACAAGAAGCTATTAAATAGACAAAAGGGGATAAAACCATGATATATGTAGAAAATAATTCAACTAATCCATACTTTAATTTTGCACTAGAGTATTATCTTATAAATGAGAAAGACTTAAAAGATGATGTTATATTTATGTTTTGGAGAACAAATCCAACACTTATGATAGGAAAATTCCAAAATACAATAGAAGAAATTAATGAAGATTATGTAAAAAATAATAATATAAATGTAGTTAGACGTATAACAGGTGGCGGAACCATATATACGGATATGAATGGATGGCAATTTAGCTTTATAACTAAAAACTATAATGGAAATGGAATAGACTTTAAAACATTTACAACACCAATTATTGAGGCATTAAAAAGTCAAGGAATAGATGCATACTTTAATAGTAGAAATGATTTATTAGTAGATGGCAAAAAATTCTCTGGAAATGCACAATGTGTTAAAAATGGATGTAAATTACACCATGGTTCTATACTATTTGACACTAACATAGAGGAAATGGTAAGAAGTATAACTATAGCTGAAGATAAGATAATATCTAAAGGAATAAAATCAGTTAAAGATAGGGTTGCAAATCTTAAAAACTATTTAAAGGAAGATATGGATAGTTTAAAGTTTAAAGATATAATGCTAGAGAGTTTACTTAAAGAATCTAGTGGAGTTTATAATTTAACAAAAGAAGATATAAAGAGAGTAGAAGAAATAGCTAAAGAAAAATTTGAAACTTGGGAATGGAACTACGGTAAATCTCCTAAATTTGAAATCACTAAAGGAAAAAGATTAGATGGAGGAAAGGTAGAATTTAGGATTAATGTAGATAAAGGCATAATAAAAGAATGCAAGATAAATGGAGACTTTTTTGGAGAGGGCGAAATAGATGATATATCAAGTTTACTATGTGGATGTAGATATAATAAAAAAGATATATTAGATATATTAGAAAATATTGATATAAATAAGTATTTCTATAGAGTGAACAAAGAAGAACTTATAGAATGTATAATATAATTTTAGATATAATAATAAAAAACCTGTATCAATAATATTGATACAGGTTTTTTATTTAAAATAACATATATAAAATATAAGTTATTAATGTAATTTATTTATATATTAATAGCATAAGAATCTTCTTTTTTTAATTTTAAATAATTCATATAGGTATTAGTTTCAGCTATAACTACAGGAGTAAGATAAATTAGAGCTATAAGGTTAGGTATAGCCATAAGAGCATTAACAATATCCGCAATTATCCAAACCATTTCAAGTTTTAAAAATGACCCAATAAGTATCATTAAAACAAAGACAACCCTGTAAGCGCTTATAAACTTAATACCAAATAAAAACTCAAAACATCTTTCTCCATAATAACACCAACCAAGTATAGTAGTAAAAGCAAATAAACTTAAACTAATAGTTAAAAATAAAGGTCCAATATGTGGAAGAACACTTTCAAATGCACTTTGAGTCATAAGAGCACCATTTAAATCTCCTTTCCATACACCAGATAATATAAGAGAAAATCCAGTAAGAGAACAGATTATCAAACTATCTATAAATGTCCCAGTCATAGATATAAGACCTTGCTCAGCTGGATGATTAGTTTTAGCAGCAGCTGCTGCAATTGGAGCACTACCAAGTCCAGATTCATTAGAAAATACACCTCGAGCAATACCATTTCTAATAGCCATAGATACACTAGCTCCCATAAATCCACCTATAGAAGATGTAGGTGTAAAAGCACTTTTTAGTATTAAGATAAATGTAGATGGTATTTTATTAAATGAGCCTAAAATAATTAAAAAGCACATTAGTATATATACAAAAGACATAAATGGAACTACTGTAGATGCTACTTTTGAAATATTTTTAATACCTCCAAATATAACTAAGGCTACAATTAATGTTAATATAATTCCAGTTATTTTAGGATTAATTCCAAAACTTCCATTAATAGAATCAGTTATAGAATTAACT
The DNA here is from genome assembly GCF_900002575.1 of Romboutsia hominis. Taxonomy (NCBI): domain Bacteria; kingdom Bacillati; phylum Bacillota; class Clostridia; order Peptostreptococcales; family Peptostreptococcaceae; genus Romboutsia; species Romboutsia hominis. The sequence continues at coordinate 934,568 of NZ_LN650648.1, forward strand.
TGAGTAAATGTACCTATACCTAAAAGAGCAACTAAAATACCACTTATAGCAAAGAAAATAGCAAGAGGTTTATACTTAGATCCCATACCATTTACTATATAGTACATAGGACCACCAGAAATTTCGTTTTTTTCATTTTTAGTTCTATACTTTATAGCAAGTACTCCTTCAGCATATTTAGTAGCCATTCCAAAAAATGCTGCAACCCACATCCAAAATAATGCACCAGGACCTCCTATTTTTAGAGCAGTAGCAACACCAACTATATTTCCAGTACCAACTGTAGCAGCAAGAGCAGTGCATAAAGCGCTAAAGCTTGAAATATCTCCACTACCATTATTTTCTGATTTAAATATTAATTTTAAAGCAGTAGGTAATTTAGTTATTTGTAAAAATCCAAGTTTAAAAGTAAATAATATACCAGTACCAACTAATAGTATTAGTAAAGGTGGTCCCCATATAAATGAGTTAATTTGAGATAAAACATCAATTAAATTCATAAAAATACACTCCTTATATATTCGCTTATTTTTAAGCGAAGTGAATTTTATGCCTTAATAAATCAATAAAGGAAAATGAATTAATTGACAGGAAGATAAGATATTTAGAAATTTTTAATTTTCTAAATAATAAGAATAATAATTGCTTGAATAAAAAAAGCCAAGTCTTAAGACTTAGCTCTGGATAAACTACAACTATAAAACTATACAAAAAGTAAGTATAGTACATAATCCCTGTCCTTTTGCCTGAGAGATTGAGCAAAATTGCCTTGCCCCTTCGGCGCCTATATAGGTCTCTCCAGAGTTCCCTAAGCTTTACAGTCCTACTTATAAAAGTACCTGAGAGTGCGACTCCTTCGGTGTGTCAAAATGACATCTCTTCTATAAAGCTTCAATCGGGTATTGATTTGTTATTGCATTTGCTATAATAGTACAAAAAAAAATATCAAATGTCAAATCAAAAAAAATAAAATTAAAAACTTTAGCTATATAAACTAGATATTTAAAATCTTAGGATAATTTCTACAATATATATTTTTTGACTTAATCAAACTAGAATAAAAATATGTTTATTGAACAATATAACTAATGAAAATTAATTAAAAGGAGATATAAAATGAAACCAAATCCAGACGATAGAAGAGACAATGTTGAGAAAATACAATGTAATATAAATCATACTCTAAAAAATATTAGATTAGCAAATGAAATGATTGAAAAAGTAGATAATCCTGAAGAAAGAAGAAAATTAGAGGAAAAAAATAAAAGAAGAGAGGAATCTCTTAGTAATATGCGTAGTGAAATAAAAGAAGAAGCTAATGTAAATAAAAATGAGTATAGATAATTAAAATATATAATTTATAGTTAGACATAAAAAAGGTAATAAGTATGTACTAACATAAACTTATTACCTTTTAAAATATTAATCATCTAAACAAGCCAAACCTCTATCGTATAAAAGTTCATTTAATTTTAGAATACCGATTCCTTTGTTTACACCAAATATAATTACAGCATCTCTTAAATTTTTAGAATATAGCTCACCACAATCTGCAAGTCTTAAAGCTTTATTAGTTTCTTTAATATCTAGACTTGCTCCGATACAAAGTTTGATAACTTTATCGCGACTAGGTTTTTTACTTCCATTTAAAATTTGATAACCATAAGTTCTATCTATACAAGCATTTTTTATAAGTTCACTTTTAGTAATTTGTTTATGTTTTAAAATATCTTCAAAAAATGTTTTGAACTCTAAGCCTTTATATTTATCATAGATATCTACTAGATATTCATCTAAGCAGCTTTCATCTTTTATATTTTTTAAAACTCTCATTAACTCTATTGTTTCATTATTCAAGCTATCACCTCCAATTTATATAGAAGATTGTTTCATATAAAGTTGTTTTTTTACAACTATAGTATTTTTTCTTTTAAATAAATTATCTAAATAATTATAATAAGTACCAGGTGTTATTATACCATTTATTGCTATTAAGTCTAAACCTATAGAACCTACGATAGTATCTGCAAGTCTTACACAATTTGCTGTTAGAGTAAAGTATGTTTTAAAATACCCAGATTTGAATTTATAAAATTTACAATTAGTATCTAAAAACATTAGATTTGTTTCATCAGTATACTCTTTAAATGGATCTTTCTTTGAATTACATTCCCAGTGAATACAATTATTTTTAATAGATGATATTTTATCTTTAATAGCATTATGTTGAATTTTATTTAATGCTAAAGTAAACCCTATTAGAGAACGATTGCATTTAGAATTTATAAAATTAATATATTTTTTAGTATCAGCTTCTAATAAAACACCATCGCTAACAAGTGTAAATAATCTATTAGAACTACTATCATAAGTTCCATATGAATAAGTTATTCCATCAAAAGATATATCAACATGACCAAATCCATTAGCACAATCAGGAGCTAGATGAATAAATATATCTATTGTTGAAAAAGAGTTATCTATTAGATTATCATAGTCACTACTTTCAACTAAAACTTTATTATTAGGATTTACCTTGATAAAATTATTAATTTTATCTAATAGATGTTGAGGTATAAATGCGGCATAAACTATTGGTAGTGTAATCCTAAATCTCCTTTTTAAATTAGATTTAAAGGCATTGATATCTAAAATCTCCCTTAAAAAATCAGAAAAAAGTGTAAGAGATATTAGTATCACATATATACTGCATATTTTATCTACTATAGATATATAATCTAGTGGATAAAATAATAAAACAACACCAAATCCTAATGATATTAAGCTAAAAATAAAGCCTCTTACACATTCTTTTACATTGTTTTTGTATAAAATAATAGCTGCAGTAATTCTACCTACAAAATTTAATAATGCATACAGACCTATTATTCTTATAATAGATACCGTTAAAAAAATAGGATTATATTTAATAAAAAGCCCAAGAGAAATACAAAGAATACCTTCAACTAGTGTATTTATATGGCGCTTTTCTTTGTTAAAAATATAAGTTAGCATAGATAATGTACCTATAACTAATAAAAAAGTTAGTATCATATCAGTTGTTATACTTCCTATAAAATCAGAACTAAATAACATAATAAGTCCTAGTATAAATAAAATTATAGATTTTGATAATATAGAAAAAGGGGATATAGTTTTTACGTTCATATAAAACCTCCTTACAGATAGTATAATATTATCATTAAATTAGAAGTTTAACAAAATAGTATTTATGTATGATATAATTTTACTGAAAATGTAGATAAAGAGGGATTAAATTTGAATTTAGAAGCAGAACTAGAGTTGTCTTTATATGAAGAACTAAAAACAATACATAAAAGTAGTAAAAGTGAAGTAATACTTGTTCATAATAATATAAAAAACAAATTATATATAAAAAGATTATTAAAAGAATGTAATAAAGATGTATACTATGCTTTAAAAAATATAAAAAGTGAAAATATACCTAAAATATATGAAGTATTTGAAATAGATAATAAGTTGGTAGTAATAGAGGAGTTTGTAAATGGTAAAACTCTTCATGAAAAATTAAAAGAAACAGATCATTTAGAAGAAATAGAAGTTATAAATTATATAATATCTTTATGTGACATATTAAATATATTACATAATCTAAATCCACCAATAATACATAGAGATATTAAGCCATCTAATATAATGATAAGTAATGATAATGTATTAAAGCTTATTGATTTTGATATATCTAGAAATTATAAATACGGAGAAAATATGGATACAATTTTACTAGGCACTAAAGGTTATGCATCTCCTGAACAATTTGGATTTGAACAAAGTGATTGTAGAAGCGATATATACTCATTGGGTATTATGATGAATGTGCTAACTACAGGAAAGCATATAAAAGAAGTTGAAAATAAAGGGTTATTGGAAAATGTTATAAAGAAATGTACTAAGATATCTCCAGATGATAGGTATCAAGATGTATCAGCACTAAAGAGTGATTTAATAAAATTAATTTATAAAACACAAGCCAGTAAAGAAAAAAATATAAACAAAATAGGATATAAATTAAAAGAAAAAATTATAAATGAAGATAGTAGTAAACCTATAAATATTAAAACTAAAAAAATTAATAAAAACACTAGGTTAAAATCTAAGTATATACCAGGGTTTAGAAATGGAAATAGGATCAATATGACACTATCTACAGTATTTTATATATTTTTAATAATAGGACTATTTGTTGTAAGTAGCATTGGTGAATTAATACAAAACTTAATAGTAGTAATAATGCTTTTAATGTATTTTTTATTATATACTAATTTTCTAGATATAAAAAACAAGTTACCAATTATAAAAAGTAATAAATTACATATAAAGATACTTGGATATGTACTATATTCTAATATAATATTTTGGAGCCTAGGTATACCATTAACTTATATTGTAGGGTAGTTGTATGCTATGAGCATACCAATAGGCTATAAATAAACTTTATAATAAATAATGAAATAGTTATTATGGAGGTTATTTATGAAAAAAGTTTTACTAGGAGTTATAATAGGATTTGTAGTTATAATAGGAGGTTGCGCTCTAATGCTTGCACAAGGTGCATCTAGTGTTAACCATGCTATAGAAGAAACACAATCACAATCAGAAAAAGAAAATAAGAAAATAGAAGAGATGGCTAAAAATATTACTTGGGAAATAAAAAAAGAAGATTACATGACTAAAATAGTTGGAGTTTTTGAAAATACAAGTAATGAAATGATAGATTATGTTCAGTTTGATTATAAGCTATTAGGAAAAGATGGTACTGTTATAGAAAAATCTTTTACTAATGAAAGTGATATAGCACCAGGAGAAAAAAGAAAAGTTGAAATATTATGTGAAAAAGATGATTTTGATAGCTACGAAATAATTGCTACGAATACTGCATTTTAAGGAAAGTATATCTTAACAATTGTTAAGATATACTTTTTTTAATACTAAATGCTAAACTTGATTAACGGAAGTAGTTGTCGGTGATATGAAACACTTTGCCTATACGTAGTTCAAGTGAAGGAAATTTTTTATTAAAGTATGGCTAAATTATCAACTAATCCATTTTTTATAGTTATGCTTTTATCGGAAATTTTATTTGCAAAATCTAAGTCATGAGTAATTATTAAAATAGTCATACCATTTTCTTTTAACTTATACATGATATTTATTATATCCTCTATAGATTCTAGGTCTAGTGCAGATGTAGGTTCATCAAAGCATAATATCTTTGGGGATAGGGCTATTGCACGAGCGATTGCTACTCTTTGTTTTTGTCCACCAGATAGTTCAAACGGATATGAATTTAGTTTATCTTTTAAGTTAACTAAATCTAAAATACTAGTAGCTTTTTCTAAAGCTTCTTTCTCACTTTGACCTAGTACATTAACTAATGCACAGGTAATGTTTTCAAGTACAGACATATGTGGAAATAAATTAAAATTTTGAAATACCATTCCAATTTGACCTTTTAACTTTAGTATATCCATAGAGCTTTTCATAGTGGTTTTATCTATTACAATACTTCCACTATCAAAATCTTCTAGTCCACATATACATCTAAGTAAAGTTGTTTTACCAGCACCGGATTTTCCAAGTAAAACTCCAATTTCACCTTTATTTATATTAAATGATATATTATTTAATATTTTATTTTTACCAAATGATTTATTTAAATTTTTTATTTCTAACATATAAAAACTCCTATCTATAATATGAATACTTATTTTCTAAAGCTTTAAAGACACTACTTAGTATGAAAATTAATCCTAAATATATAAGACAAACCTCAAGTAGAGGAATTAAACTTAAAGTTCTATTAGAAGCTATCTGAGCAAGTCTTAGTATATCGTTAAGTCCTAATATATAAACTAAAGATGTATCTTTTATTAATGTTATAACTTCATTAGACATTGGAGCTAAAATACTTTTTACTACTTGGGGTACTATTATTTTTTTATAAGTTGTTAATCTGTCAAATCCAAGTACTAAAGAGGCTTCATATTGACCTTTATCTATTGACTCTATGCCTCCTCTAAATATTTCTGCAAAATATGCACTATAGTTTAGAGAAAAGGCAAGTATTGCTACTGTAAATCTATCAAATACAATTCCTAAAAGAGGAAGTCCGTAGAATATAAATATTAGTTGTAATAAAAGTGGAGTACCTCTAAAGATTAATATATAAAATTTTGAAATACCATTTAAAATATTGTTTTTAGATAATCTTAATGTGCAAATAATTATACCTAGAGGTATTGATATTATAAGTGTTAGCATAAATACAATAAACACTATTTTTAATCCTTGTAACATATTAAATCCTCCTAAATCTAGTTAAACCATTTTTTATAAATTTTATCGAAAGTTTTATCTTCTTTAACTTCAGTTAAAGCTTTATTGACTTTATTGGAAAGTGAAGTATTTCCTTTTTTAAATCCGATAACAAAGCTTTCCTCTCCAAAGTTATCCTTTAAGATAACAAAATTTTGTTTATTTGAATTGCTTATATAATACTTTGCTAATACTTCATCAGCTACAACTGCATCAACTCTACCAAACTCTAAGTCTCTAAATGCATTGTCAAAGCTATCATAAAGTATAGGTGTTTTATCCTGTAAGTTATTAACTATATTAGTATCTTTTTCTATAACATCAAAACCAGCACTACCTTGTTGAGTTCCTAGCAACTTTCCTTTTAAATCAGATTTATTTTTTATAGAAGAATTATCTAAGGTAACTATAACTTGTTTGTTAGTTAGATAAGGATTAGAGTACTCTACTTTTTTCTTTCTTTCTTCTGTTAGTGTATAACCATTCCATAAAGCATCTATATTACCAGAGTCTAGCTCTGTATCTTTCATGCTCCAATCTATATTTTGAAATTTTACATTCATATTAAGCCTAGAGAAAACTTCTTTAGCAAGGTCTATATCAAATCCTACAACTTCATTATTTTCATCTAAAAAACCCATAGGTACAAAGGTATTGTCATACCCTATAACTACTGTATTATCTTGATTATTATTTTTATAATTAGTAAATTTTTTCTCACAACCTCCAATTAATATTAGAGGGATTATAATTAATATCATTAAACTAAATTTTTTTAATATATTTTTCATATAATATCTCCTTATAGTAAATTTAATTTTTTAAGTGTATTTCTTTGCGCGCATAAGGAAATAAACTAAAAAAACTCCCGCCTCTAGCTATTGCTAGAGGACGGGAGTTAACTCACGTGGTTCCACCTCTATTTATTAATGCCTCACGACACTAACCTCTTTGAGTACGACAAATAAATTGTTTATACTCTAGCACTATAACGGGTGCAGGGAATCCGGAAACAGCCTACTAAGATATCTTTTCGGTGCTCTGCTTAAAGATGTGTTCAAAGTAAAATCAATTGCACCTCTCACCAACCGGTAACTCTCTGTTAAAGATACTTACTTTTACTATTTCTTATCATTGCATTTAGTTATGTAATTAACTTTATTGTTTTAAATAATAAATCTATTTTTTATTTATGTCAATATTTTTTTTTAATACTAAAAATTAATATATTAGTTTTTATTAATATATTCAATTTCTTTATTTAAGAAATAAGAGATAATTGTCCTTATTATAACTATGGCAGCAAGGCCTAATATATGATTAAGGCTAGGGTCTAGTATTGATTCTATAATATCTGCACCTATTAGAATTTCTAAGCCAAATAGTATGTATGTGCCCAAAAAGTTTTTGATGGTAGTAACATTTTCAACAGCAGTCTTTCTAGTCTTAGATACAATTTCTGATTTTAACCATAAAGCAAATTGAATTGCTATACCCCATATTATTACTATTGTAGATAAACCTTGTAAAATAATTATTAATTTTTCTAAAATATTTTTAAAATCCAAATTAACCATATCCTTTAAATAAATTATATAAATATAGGTTGTGTAAAATATAAAAACTTATTACTAATTAGATATGACAAAATATAAAAAAAAACTACTGAATATAACATAAATTTAAAAGTAAAGTATTTTAATTTATTATTAAGTATGCTATAACTATTTTAGAAAAAAAATATACGGAGGAAGTTATGGGAAGACAAACTGACAAAAAGAAGTTTAACCTGCCTACTGCATATACTATATTGTTTTCTATAATTATAGTAATAGGTGTAATTACACAGTTTATACCACAGGTTAATAAAGCAGGGATATCAGACGTTGTAATGTCTCCTATAAAAGGATTAAAAGATGCTATAGATGTATCTTTATATGTGCTTTTAATGGGTGGATTTTTAGGTGTTGTAGCAAAAACAGGGGCACTTGATGCAGGAATAGGTTCAATAGTAAAAAAGCTAAATGGGAAAGAATTTATATTAATACCAATACTAATGTTTACATTTTCATTAGGTGGAACTTGCTTTGGTATGTCAGAAGAAACATTAGCCTTTTATGCATTAATAACAGCTACTATGTTAGCTGCTGGATTTGATTCTTTAACAGCAGTTGCTACTATATTATTTGGTGCTGGATGTGGAGTTTTAGGTTCAACTGTAAACCCATTTGTGGTTTCAATAAGTATAGATTCTCTTAAAGGTGTTGGAGTTGAAGTTAATCAAGCGGTAGTTATGGGAATTGGAGCAGCACTTTGGTTGTCATCACTATTAATATCTATATACTTTGTTATGAAGCATGCTAAAAAGGTTAAAGAAAATCCTAATGCAACTTTATTATCAAAAGAAGAAGTAGAATCAGCTAAAAGTGCATTTATAAATTCAAAAAAAGAGACTTTAGAATTTACAACTAAGAGAAAAATAGTATTAGCTTTATTTGGATTATCATTTGTAGTTATGATATGTGGAGTTATTCCTTGGGAAAAGTTTGGAATAACTATATTTAAGCATACTGACTTTTTAACAGGTAATGCACTTGGAAACTGGTGGTTTTCAGAACTTGCTACATGGTATACATTAATGGCTATTGTAATTGGTGTAGTATATGGATTAAAAGAAAAAGAAATAGTTTCAGCTATAATAGACGGAGCATCTGAGATGGTAGGAGTTGCGCTTATAATAGGTATATCAAGAGGAGTATCTGTTATAATGAGTAGTACAGGACTTGATGTTTATGTTCTTAATAATGCATCACATGCATTAAGTGGAATGTCACCTATATTATTTATAAACATAGCATTTTTAATATATATAGGTTTATCATTTTTAATACCTTCTACATCAGGCTTAGCTAGTGTATCAATGCCTATATTTGGACCATTAGCAAAAAGTTTAGGATTTCCATCAGAATTAATTATATCAACTCTTGGTGCTGGATGCGGACTTGTAAATCTTATAACACCAACATCTGGAGTTATAATGGGGGGACTTGCTATAGCAAAGGTTGAATATAGTACATGGGTTAAGTTTGCAAGTAAGATAATCATTTGTATATATATATCATCAGCTATTATATTATCAATAGGGATGATGTTATTATAATTAAAAATATTTAATAAATATGAGATAGTGATAGTAGTGTTTTAAATTATACTATAACTATCTCATATTTTACTTTATACCTAATTTATACTAAAAAGCATATTAATAGAATTTGAAGGAGACTTATCTTTTATAAAAGATTTAAATATTACATTTCCATCTTTGAGGTTATACTTTTCTAAATTGAATTTATTTTCAAAAACAAATTCTAAATCTACATAACTATTTGGAGTAATATTATTTATATCTTTAGATTTTATAGTATAGCTATATTGTTTTTCGTATTTATCGCTTAATATTAAGCTAATATCTGGATCTATAAATTCATCGTTCGATTCATTTTTTAATCTTATATTTATTTTTGTGCAATTATTATCATTTATATAACCTAAAAATTCAAATTTCAAATTAGGGTCTATATTATTATCAAAAGAATTAAAACCTATTAAATACATACTTAATGAAAATAATAAAAAAGCCATAAATAACTTTCTCATAATATAAAAACCTCCAAATTAAAAGATTATATAAGTATTCTTTATAATATATAGAGTTTCCTCTATATAATTAGTTATTAAGTACAAAAAAATATAAGTATTTATAAAAGTTAACTCACATTTTGTAGAAGACTGCATATATATATTATTAAGAAGATGATATTTAATATATCATGTCTAATAAAAAAAAAGGGTGGATATTATGGTATGCAAAAAAGGAAATTATAAAAAGCATAATTGTGGATGTCATAAAAATTTTTGTTGTAAAGGCATAAATATAAATAAAAAAGAGTGTGAAAAAAATCATAAATGTAAATGTGATCATGATATTGATTGCTCAGAATGTAGAAGACTTAAATGTTTAGCTCAAAGAAAATGTGATGAAGCGAATGAAAGAATAAATAGAGCAAATCAAGCTGCACAACAAGCACAACAATCAGAAAGAAGAGCAGAGGAATTAAAAAGACAAGCTATGGAAGAATGTGAAAGAGCTCGTAGATTATGGAATGATTGTAGAAGAATATCAAATGAGGGTGAAGAGTTAATGTGTGAAGCTCGAAGACTTATGAAACAAAGTGATGAATGTCATAAAAATTGTCATGAAGAGAATGATGGATGTAGCTCAAATGGTCATAACTGTGAATGTAACTCGAATAATCATAGCTGTGGGTGTAATTCAAATGATCATAACTGCGGGTGTAACTTAAATTGTAAATGTGTATGTAATTGTAGATAATAAAAATCCCTAGAATAACTAGGGATTTTTATTAATTTTCAAATGGTGAATTAGAATATAATATAAAATATCCTTGTGGATATGAACAAACTGGGCAAGCCATTGGAGCTTTAGTACCTGTATGAACATGACCACAGTTTAAGCAAATCCACTTTTCTTCAGTATCTTTTTTAAATAGAGTATTGTTTTCAAGGTCACTAGCAAATCTTCCAAATCTATCTCCATGAATTTTTTCTATTTCAGATATTTTCTCAAAACTATTAGCTACCTCTAAGAAACCTTCTTCACGAGCTGTTTTAGCAAATTCTTTGTAAACTTTATCCCATTCTTCGTATTCATTATGTTGAGAATCTTTTAATGTTTTAATTAAATCGTCATATACTTCAACAGGATATCCAGCATCTATAGTTATAGAAGAGCCAGAAAGTTCTTTTAGATGATTATAAAAAACCCAAGCATGAGCTTTTTCTTGTTCTGCTGTATAATTAAATACTTTTTGAACTACATATAAATTTTGCTTTTTAGCTAAACTTTCTCCAAATGTATATCTGTTTCTAGCTTGACTTTCTCCAGCGAAAGCCCTCATTAAATTTTCTTTTGTTCTACTATCTTTTAATAAACTCATATTATACTCCTTTAATAAAATATTGCTATTAGGATTATTTACCAAAATAAATAAAATATACATTTATAGTAATTTAATAACTTTTAATTAATAAAGATTGATATTTTTAATAAAAATTAAGTAAATTAAAGCATTTGTTAAATTATTTATTAAAGTTTTATATAAAACTTTTCGTGGTATAATTACTATATATACAAACATAAAGAGGTGAAATCATGTCAAGTATAAAATATGATATAGTAAAAGAGGTAGGGATAATATCAACTACAACTTCAGGGTGGAAAAAAGAATTAAATATTATAAGTTGGAACAATAGGGAACCTAAGTATGATTTAAGAGATTGGTCATCAGAACATGAAAAAATGGGAAAAGGAATAACTTTAACAGCAGAGGAATTAAAATCTCTTAAAGAATTATTAAATAATATGGATATATAGAAATTTTAGTTTATATATTTTTTATATTGAAGTAAAAACTTAGATAACTTAGCATATTTATATATTTTTATTTTATGATGGATTTAAGATAGCATTTTATACACAAAAAATATCTCCAAAAGCAAACTAGCTTCTGGAGATATTTTTATCATGTTTTTTGTTACAAGTTATCCTGTTTTTGCAGTTGTGATTTTTTTTACATATGCAATTAAAATTATTTTTTATTTCATAAAAAGTAGAAAATTTTCTAGGGTAATAGTTTAGAGAACTAAATGATGAAATATCACACTTAGAGTAATCATCGCAGTAATTTTGGTTACAACAAGAATCACAGTTGTTAGATTCAAGTGATACTACCTTTTCTGAATCATAAGTAGCTTTGTTTACTAATAATTTGAAACTAGAATATTTATCTTCATAGTCAGATAAATCAAATTGATAAAATCCTTCACAATCGCTTATAGTATGAGCTATTCCTTTATAGTAAATTTGATCGTCATAACATTCAACTCCTAACAATTTTACTAAGGCATTTTCTACTGGCTCTCCTTTATGATTTACTATTTGCCCCCAAAGTCTAACTGATTTGTACTCAGGCATAACAATGTCTGATCTTATTTCAGGCTCACAGTAGTCAACATCAATATCTAAAGAATTAGCTCCAACTATACTATATTTTGATAAGCAGCTGCAATTATATTCATTGTCTTGGTAGTATGATATACCAAACACCTCCTTTGAAATTTAGTAATTTTTAGCGTCTAATATAGCATATGAACAAAGCATTAAATGTGATTTTTATTATTTAATAATTTTAATGTTTAAAGTTATACATGATGTTTTATATAATAAAATTTGAGAATATAAATATATAATAACTTTATTAAAAGTACTTAAAAATGTATGAGTATAATTAATTATAAAAAATTTAAAAATGAAAGGGCTTTGTCATGTCTATTAGATTAGTGAATGTAGGGAAAATTTATAAAAGTGGAGAAGTTGAAACAGTAGCATTAAAAGATATAAATATAGAAATTAAGGATAGTGAATTTATAGTTATACTAGGTCCAAGTGGTAGTGGAAAAAGTACAATGTTAAATGTTATAAGTGGATTAGATACACCAAGTAGTGGAGAAATCTATTATAATGATGAAAAAATAAGTGATTACAATGAAGATAAGCTTACAAAATTTAGAAGAAATAATTTAGGGTTTATATTCCAACAGTATAATCTACTTCAAAATCTTACAGTAAAAGAAAATATTGAAATAGGTTCAAGTATAGGAAAAAATCCATTAAATATTGATGAAGTGTTAGATGCAGTAAGTATGAAAAATGAAAAAGATAAATATCCATACCAATTAAGTGGTGGGCAACAGCAAAGAGTTTCTATAGCTAGAAGTATAGCTAAAAATCCAAAGATAATGTTTTGTGATGAACCAACTGGTGCATTAGATGAAGAAACTGGAAAGCAAGTATTAGAAATGATACAAAATATGAATGAAAGATTTAAAACAACAACAGTAGTTATAACTCATAACCCAAATATTGCATTTATGGCTGATAGAGTAATAAAAATGAATTCAGGAAAAATAGTCGAAGAAATCTTAAATACCAAAAAAAGAAAGGCAAGTGAAATAAAATGGGGGTAAGAGTTTTATTTAAAAATACTTTAAATACATTTAAGAAAAAGAAATTACAAATTCTTGCCATAGGTATAATAATAGCACTTAGTTCTTTTTTATATACAACCATGTTTTATGCTATTGATAGCTTAAAAACACCTTTGGAAAATTTTATTAATGAAACTAATCAAGAAGATTTTTCTATAAGTATGATAAATAGTTTAACAGAATTTGATATTAATAATTTATCAGATAAAGAAAAAATGAAAGCAAGTAGTATGCTTATATATACATTAAGTGATATAAAAAAGTCAGATATTAATATTTATAATAAGATAATAGAAAATAGAATAAATGCATTTGAAAAAGATTATAAAGGTTTTAAATTAGAAAATAGATCTTACAAAGAAGTAAACTTTAAAAATAATGGTAAAAGTAATAAGATAACATTATTTAAAGATAGTAAAAATATAAACCTATCATATATAGAAAAAGGAAATAAGCCTAAATTAGATAATGAAATAGCAGTAACTAATATATATGCTAAGAAAAATAACTTAGATATAGGCGATAGTATTGACATAAACGGAAAGAATTACATTATAACAGGGTTTGTATTGTTTGCAGATAATACACTGCCTATAAGTGGAACAGATTTTAATATAGATAATTCTAAAATGACTTTAGGATTAGTAAATAATACAGAATATGAAAGTATAAAGGGAAAAGAAGATTTTTATTTATCTGGAGTTTCTAATAATGAAGAAAGCTTAAAAAACTTCAATGAAGATATTATTAAAACATATAAGGATAAAAATGATTTAAAGTATATAACTAGTATAGTACTTACAAAAAATCAAATGAAAAGTGGAGCAATATATGAAGAAATAAAGGGCGGTCAAGCTATGACTATAGGTATAAGTGTAAGTATTAGTACAATAGCTGTTTTAATAGTACTTATGATAACTTATAGAATAGTTAAAAATGAAAAAACTCAAATAGGAGTTTTAAAAGCACTAGGATATTCAAAATATGAAATACTTAAACCATATATAATGATACTAACAATAATATCTTTACCACTTTTACTTATTGGATATATATTAGGGGTATATACAGCACCATATATGAGTAATTTTTACTTAGAGTTTTATTTAATACCTAGTGGAGAAATAAAAACTAATTTAAGTGTATTATTAGTAGCAATAGTAGTACCATTAGTAGTTATAATAGGACTGTCAACTATACTTATAAATAAGATGCTTTCTAAAAAGGCAATAAACCTTATAAAATCAAGTGATAATGAAAAGGTAGGAAAACTTAATAAATTAGTTAGTAAATTATTAAAAAATGCTAAACCTCAAACAAAATTTAAATACTCATTTATACTTGCAAATACTAATAAATTTATAGTATTTTTCTTAGGAATAGTATTTTCATCAATGCTTATAATAATGAGTCTTATGATGTCTGATTTCTTTGATAAAATGAGTGTAGATTATTATAAATCAGTAGGATATATATATGAGGGAATTGTCGATATGTCTAAAGAATATCCAAAGCTTAACAATGATGATGAGAAATTTATAAGTTTACCTAATGGCATATACAAAGAAGACAATATAAACATTACTGGAATAGACAGTGATAATAAATTACATAAAATATATGATAAAAAAATTAATGATATAACTAAAGAATTAAAAGATGGTATTGTAGTAAATAATAGTTTTTACTTAACTTATGGAGTAAAAAATGGTGAAACTATAAATATAACTATAAATGATAAAGTATATAAAGAAAAGATAGTAGGAATATCTAGGGATTATGGAGAGCCTAAAGTATATATGGATAGAAAGAATTTAAGTAATATAATAACTAAAGATGAAGCATTTAAAAATATAGATAAAGATGATTTTTATACTGGTGTATATTCAAAAGATAAATTGGATAAAGGTGATTATTTATCAGTTATAAATAAAAATGATATATTAGAACAAACAAAATCAATGCAAGGATTTGTAAAAGTAGCTATATATTCAATGATAATTACTGCAGTATTTATAGCTGTTATAGTTTTATATGTGCTTACAACTATGACTGTAGAAGATAATTATTATTCAATATCTTTACTTAAAGTAATGGGATATTCTAAAAAAGAAGTTAATTCTATGATGTTAAGTAGTTACCTAGTTTATTCTATAATTTCATATATTGTAAGTATACCAATAACTGTACTTGGGTTAGGATTTGGCATTAGATACCTAGCTAGTGAGTTTGGAATGGTTATGCCATTTGAATTTGAAATATGGCAAGGTATAGTTGGCTTAATTATAATATTATTTATATTTATGCTAGGAACATATGCAGCTAAGAAAAAAATAGAAAAAATATCATTACAGGAAGTTTTAAAATCTTGTAGTGAGTAATAAATTACACAAATTCCATATAACAATATACTGTTTGTATAAGTATTATACAATCATTTTTGTGGTATAATCATTGTATAATAAAGGTAAAGATGTGAATTATGGCAAGTATAAAATACGATATAGTTAAAGAAATAGGAGTGATATCTAGTATAACTTCAGGATGGAGTAAAGAACTATTAAATAATATAGATATATAAAACTGTAGTCTAAACTACAGTTTTTATATTGAAGTTTAAATTTAAATAGTTTAGATAAGTTAAAAATTGATTGTTAATATTAGGAGAAATAGTTATGAAAATGCTTTTGAAATATGCTTTAAAATACAAAGGGCAGTTTTTTACAAGAATAGCTACGATATCTTTAGTAGCATTAGCTAGTATATGTTTTGATTTTATGATGGGATTTATAGTAGACATATTTGCAAGTGGGGATGTAAATAAATTTATACCAATAATAGTGGCAACAATTGGATTAATAATTATAATGTTTATAACAGAGTATTTAGATGGTCTTGTAATGTCTAAATATATAAAAAATACAGTAAATTACTTAAGATGTGATATATTTTTTAAAGTAATAAATAAAGATATAAAAGACTTTTCACTAGATAACAGTGGTAAGTACATATCAGTATTATACAATGATGTAAAAATGATAGAAGATAATTTTTTAAATAATATATTTTTAATAATATCATCATTAATATCTTTTACAATATCATTGGGAGTATTATTTTTTATAAGTCCATCTATAGTTGTATTTATAGCAGTATTTGGAGCACTTGGATTTATAATACCAAATGCTTTATCTAAGAAGTTAGTTATAGAAAAGAATGAATACTCAAAAAATCTAGAAGAAATAACTTCATTAACGAAAGATTTGTTTACAGGATTTGAAGTTATAAAAGGCTTTAATATAAGTAATAAGATAAATAAAATATTTAAAGAAAGTTCGATTAAAGTAGAAAGTAGTAAAAGAAGATATGCAATACTTGAAGCAATAATAAAAGGATTTTCTCTATCTTTTAGTGTAACTATATACCTAGGAGTATTAATTTTAGGTGGGTATTTAATGTATAAAAAAAGTATATCAGTAGGTACTGCCATAATAATAATACAATTAAGTACCCATATAGTATCTCCAGTTAAAACAAGTATATCTCTCATAAATCAAATAAAATCAGTATCTCTTATAGCAGATAAAATAGAAGAAATACTTGAAACATCCAATGAAAGTATAGAAGAAGTTAAGCTTAATGAGTTTGAAAATTCTATAGAAGTTAAAAACCTTAATTACTCATATACTAGTGATAGAAAAGCTTTAGATAATATAAATTTAACTTTTGAGAAAAATAAAAAGTATGCAATAGTTGGAGAAAGTGGATGCGGTAAAAGTACTTTAATAAAATTACTTATGAGGTATTATACAGACTATGAAGGAAGTATAAATTTTGATAATAAAGATTTAAAAGAAATATACAGTTTAGATTTATATAAAAATATATCAATGATACAACAAAATGTATTTATGTTTGATGATTCTATAAAGGAAAATATAAAATTATTTGCAAATTATAGCGATGAACAAGTGTTAGAAAGTTGTAAAAGGTCAGGGATATTACCTCTCATAAATAAACTTGAAAATGGAATAGAGTCACATGTTGGAGAAAATGGAAATAAGTTATCAGGTGGAGAAAAACAAAGAATTGCTATAGCTAGAGCACTTATAAATAATACACAGATACTTATACTAGATGAGTCTACATCTGCATTAGATAATGAAACTGCTTATAACTTAGAAACATCACTGTTAAGTCTTAATGATTTAACGATGATAGTTGTAACTCACAAGCTTATAAAAAATATATTAATAAATTATGATGAGATAATAGTTATGAAAGAAGGAAGGGTTATAGAAAAAGGAAGCTTTAAAGAATTAATCGACCTTAAAGGATATTTTTATAGCTTATATTATATACAAAGTGATGATAACAAAAATAAAATAACATAGACAATTTAAGCAAACAAAATTAACTTAAAAATTTGTAAAAATAGCATATATTATAACCCTCTTAAATATATCAATTATAAGAGTATATTTAAGGGGTTTTTTATGAGCAAAAAAACATATGAATATAAATGTGTAGTAATAAATGAAAATGCTAAAAAGACAGCTGAAATATTAAATAAATATGGAAGTGATGGATGGAAGTTAGTATCTGTTTGGAACTCTTGGCACTATCTTAGCAAAAAGATAAAAATAGAAGATGAAGATTAAAATAATCTATAAAATATATTAGCCTAATTAAATATGTAAAAATTAATGTATAAGTAAATTAAAAAAATGTACCCTATAGAGTAGTTTTTAAATTATCTACTTACATAGGATACATTTTTATATATTTAAATTTTAAAATTTTTAAATAAAACTATATTCAATCAAACATATTAGATATAGATATTAACTTATTTAAGTTTTTATCTAAAATTGTTTGATGGCTTTACATTGATAATTAAAAGAAGGTATATTATCAACAAAAGGCTCTAGGTTACGTCTACATCCACCACCGCAAAGCTTAAAGTACTTACATTTTTTACAGGTATTATGTATGTATAAAGAACGATTTAAAAATTCTAATGCCTTAGAAGAAGCCATAAGTTCGTCTAAAGAATCTTTATTAATGTTACCTAATTTCCAATAATCAAAGCAGTATAAGTCACAAGGATAAACATCACCATTGGATTCAATAGCTATATTAAGACTGCAAAATCCATTCATACCACAGCTAGTTGGATTATATCCTTTAAGAACAGTTATATAATCCATAAAGTTTCTTATTTCTACAAACTTACCGTTTTTAATATCTTTATACCAAAGATTAAATAATTTATCTAAAAATATATAAAAACTAGTAGTATCTAAGTAATTTTTAAACTCATTTTCTATATATTTATTTTGATTATCTATCTCGAAGTTTTTTATATAGGGTATAAATTGTATATATGGAAAATCATTAGATTTAAAATACTCATAAATCTCATCTATATTTTTAGCGCTTTCTTTAGTTACAACAGATAGTATATTAAAATTAACCTTATATTTTTTTAATATATTAATAGCTGATATAACCTCATCAAAAGTGGAAGAGCCATTTTTATATGTCCTATATAAATCGTGAGTTTCTTTTAAACCATCTAGTGATATTTCAACTAAAAAATCGTTTTCTTTAAAGAAAATCGCAAATTCATCATCTATATTTATACCATTAGTTTGAATAGAATTTACAATATTAATATTATTATTGTTATATTTATTTTGTAATGTTATAAGCTTTTTATAAAAATCAATGCCTACTAAAGTAGGCTCTCCACCTTGAAATATAAAGTTTATATAATCTACATTTTTACTTAAAGCATTTTTAACTATATTTTCTAGTGTAGAAATATCCATAAAATCATTAGTATAAACATCCCTATTTTTGATATATCTTTATAAAAACAATATTTACAATCTAAATTACAAGCACTAGAACTAGGCTTTATTAAAATTGTTAAATGATTCATAAAATCCCCCTTTAGGTAGATAAAATTGTATATCTGTTATTAATAACTATTATATATTAAAAAATAATATTTATTAAATATAAAATATATTAATAACCCCTGTTTTTATATTAAACAGGGGTTATTAATATATTTTATTATAAAATTAACCTTCTTTAATCTCAAGAATTCCCATAGGACAAGCATCAACACAAAGTCCACAAGCTATACATTTAGATGGCACAGGCTTATCATCTACTTTTGCTATTATGCCTTTAGGACAGGCATCAACACAAGTAAGGCAACCATTACATTTTTTCTTATTAATCATATAAACACCTTTAGGATTTTGAGTTATTGCTCCTTGAGGACATTTTTTAGCACATAGACCACATTGATTACATGCCTTAACATCTAAAGAATCATCTTTCTTTAATCCTATTTTTATACATGGAGTGTTTAATCCATAATGCTTATAAAATGCATTTGAGCAAGTCATTTCACAAGCTAAGCAATTTTGACATAGAGATCTGTCTGTAACAACTAATTTTTTCATTCCCTTTTCCCCCTAAAAATTTAGATTGTATTGCTAACTGTATTCAAGTTAAGTGTAGGACAAATACTTATAAAAATCAATTTGAAATTATGACAAGTAAGATAATTTATAAAACTTAAAAATTTTAGAACAACAATATGAAAAATATATTAAATATGAAGAAGAAAATAACAAATTAATCAAATGAAATTACAAATACATAAATAAAGTAAATTTATATAATATTAGTGTAATCATAAAAAGGGAGGACAAAGATTATGATAACAGTTATAACATTTAATCCATCAATAGATACACTTTACAAATTAGAAACTTTTGAAATAGGAAAGGTTCAAAGGGCAGGGGATGTTAAAAAAAGTGCAGGTGGAAAAGGTATAAATGTAGCTAGAGTACTAAATCAATTAGGACATAGTCCCATGTGTATGGGTTTTGTAGGTGGATACAATGGCCTTTATATAAAGGATGAAATAAAAAAAATTGGTCTTAGAGATGAATTTATAAAAATAGATGGTGAAACTAGAGTTTGTTTAAATATAATAGATAAAAATAAAGTAAGTACAGAAATACTTGAAAGTGGTCCTATAGTAGAAGAAAACGACATGATAAAGTTTGAAAGACATCTAGAAAATATATTAGAAGAAACTAAGATACTAGTAGCTAGTGGAAGTTTACCTAAAGGATTGCCAATTGATTACTATGGATTGTTAGGAGAAATATGTAGGATTAAAAATATAAAATTTATATTAGATACTAGCGGTAAATACCTTGAAAGTGCAATAAATAGTCATATATATATGATAAAACCTAATATAGATGAACTAGAGGCTTTATGTAAGTGTAATATAAATAATAAAGAAGATGCTATAAAAGAAGCTTATAAATTATTAAGATATAATATAGAAAATATATGTATATCTATGGGCAAAGATGGGATGATTCTTGTAAACAAAGATAGTATATATGAAATAAAAATACCAAATATAAAAATAGAAAATACAGTTGGTAGTGGAGATTCATCAATAGCAGGATTTGCATATGGATTATTAAATGATTATTCATTAAAGGATTGTCTAAGGTTATCTAATGCTTGTGGAATGTCTAATGCTATGAATATTAAAACTGGATTTATAGATGTAAATGAAATTGAAAAATTATTTAAAGAGATAGAAGTATTAGAGTATAGTAAAATCTAATATAATTAGGTTATGTAAACTAAAAAATAAAATAAGTTAAAAAAGCTATAAAATTAGGGAAGATACTAAATTTTATAGCTTTTTTAATTATAAAATAATATAAATACAAAAACCTCTATTTGAATGAATATGCGTTAAAAATGTTGTGTGTTATAATTAAATTAGCAGTTAATATCAAACTAAGGGGGAAGTATGAAAAATAAATTTTTAATTGGTTCATTAAAGTGTATGGTAATTTCGTTTATTATCGGTATGATATTAATATTTTTATCGACATCTATAGGGCTAAAAATGGGATATGATGCAATTCAAGCTAGTGGTGGAGGAATGGAAACATCTCAATATGAAATGATTGTTAAATCTAATATAGATAATTTTAGAACAGGTGGATTTGTTTTTTCTTTTATAGGTGGATTAGGGATGTTGATGAGTGGATATACTTTATATAAAAATATTGAGGAGTAATATTTATCTATTTAAATAAAATTATTATATTGAGAGTAGTAAGATTGAAATTACTGCTCTTTTTATTTTTTATTTGATTTTAAGAATATATAAAGCCTTGTGAAGTAGTCAAAATAATATATAAGTATTTATAAAATCGTGGACACATTTTTATTATTAAAGAAGGAGGAACGAAACGTTCCTCCTAGGATAAAATATATTTATGTATTAATAATAAGTAAATAAGATGTATAATTAAAATAAATCAATTTTATTAAAACAAAGAAGTAAAAAGGGTGAAAAAATGAATTATAAAATACTTACACATGAAGACTATGATGATATAGTGGATATATCAAGAAATATTTGGGAAGGAAATGATTATCTACCTAGTGTATTTCACAAATGGGTAGATGAAAAAGATGGGTGTTTTTTAGGGCTAGTTGTAGATGATAAGGTGGTAGCAGTAGGAAAATATAGTATTCTAATAGATGGACAAGGATGGCTTGAAGGGCTTAGAGTACATGTTGATTATAGAGGGAGACAATATGCACATGCAATTTGCGATATGCTATTTAATTTAGCAAGAGAAGATTTAAGAAATAATAAGATAACTAATATAGCAATGTGCACTCATAAAGATACTGTAGCTAGCATAAATATGATGAAGGCAAAGAATTTTTATTTAGAAGATAGTTGTATGGTAGTATTTAAAGAAAATGATAATTATAATAAAGATATAAATGATATTAATATTGAAAAATGGGACATATCATATGAAGAATTTAAAAACTTAGATTATTTTAAGAAAAATAAAAATAGAATAACTTATGGATTTACTTATTTTAATTTATGTAAAGAAATATATGATGAGTTAGTTGAAAGTAATTCTTTAGTAATAGTAAATGGTCATAGATGTATAGTTAAAGTAAAAGGAAATCCTTCTATAATATGTATAGATAATACTTTTGAAGGTATTAATGACTGTGTAAATTATTATTTATTAAAAGAGAACTATAGTGAAGCTGAAATATATATACATAATCCAAGTGATGAATTAATAAGCAAGTTAAAAGAAAACAAATATGAGTCATTAACTAATTTTGAAAATGATTGTTTGTATTATGTTTATAAAGAATAGAAATAAAGTATATAGATTAATCTATATACTTTATTTCTATAAAGGGGGAAAAATTAATGGGTGTAGAACTAAAAAAGATAACACATAAAGATATAGATGATTTTAAATTAATACAAAAATGGAATAATGACAACAGTATAAAGTATTTACTTAGACCTAATTTTAAAGAAGGAGAAATAGAAGATATAATATTAGAGGAATTAATAGAAGGAACTAGAATAAATGAATACAAGCATACATACATGATAGTTGAAAATGATAAAAAGGTTGGATTTGTAACTATTAATACAAATTTTAAAATGTTATTTAATGAAAGTGATGACACTGCTTGGATTAGTA
The DNA here is from genome assembly GCF_900002575.1 of Romboutsia hominis. Taxonomy (NCBI): domain Bacteria; kingdom Bacillati; phylum Bacillota; class Clostridia; order Peptostreptococcales; family Peptostreptococcaceae; genus Romboutsia; species Romboutsia hominis. The sequence continues at coordinate 957,652 of NZ_LN650648.1, forward strand.
TATGTGTAGGGGATAATAAATGTAGGGGTAAAGGTATTGGACTAAAAGTAATGAAGCTATTAGAAGATAAGGTAATGAAGTTAGGTAAAAATAAAATAGAGTTAGGAGTGTTTGAATACAATACTAAAGCTATAAATTTTTATAAGAAAAATGGATATAAAGCAATAGGAAAATCTGAAAACTTTGTGTATTACAATGGAAATTGGTATAGTGATATAAGAATGGAAAAACAGATAAATTTATAATCAAAATTAGTTAGGGAGATATTTGCAATGAAGGAGAAAATAATACATCAAAAAACAGAAAAAGAAAAAATGTTATCAGGAGAACTCTATTGTGCCTTAGATAGTGAATTAGTAAAAGAACATGAGAAAGCTCAAAGCATTCTTAGAAAATTTAACAATTCTTCAGATATAAATAGAAGTGAAATATTAAAATCTCTATTTGGAAAAACAGGTGAAAATTTTTGTGTAAAACCTACTTTCCGTTGTGACTATGGATACAATATTTATGTAGGAGAAAATTTCTTTGCAAATTATGATTGCATTATATTAGATGTTTGTAAAGTAACAATAGGAGATAATTGTATGATGGCTCCAAGAGTATGCATATATACTGCAACTCACCCATTAGATGTAGAATTAAGAATATCTGGCTTAGAATATGGTAAGCCAGTTACTATTGGAAATAATGTTTGGCTTGGTGGAAATTCAGTTATAGCGCCTGGGGTAACAATTGGTGATAATGTAGTGGTTGCAGCAGGAGCTGTAGTTGTAAAAGATGTTTTGGATAATGTAGTAGTAGGTGGAAATCCTGCTAAAATTATAAAATATTTATAGTAAATATCTATTATTAAATATTTTTCAAAAACTATAAAACTTTATTAAAGATAAGTAATACCAAGTAATATCATAGAATTTATTCTGATATTAGTTGGTGTTAATTTATGTACATTTTTAGTTATATATTATTAATTATAACCTTCAAATAAATGCCTTCCAAAAATATTAACTTTTTATTTAAAATATTTTTAACTTCTTTTCTAAGTGACTTATCTGTATAAAAATCAATAATACATTCTTGTGTTTTTTACTTACACTTGCGTATCTATAAATCATTTGGTATAAAGTTCTTTGTGATAAAATCTATAAATTAATAGTTTATGGCACTGTTAAATGTATTGATTTTGCTAGAGTAATTTAGTTAGTGTCAAAATTTTGATTATATAACAAATAAATAATTAAATAAAAAAATATTTAAACATGCAAGTTTTTTAATTTTATTTACGAATTAATTAGTGTAAAAGCTTTTATAGTTAGGAGGAAGTAACTTGCAAGACAAATTAATGATTAAATATATCAAAAAGGAAAATCAAAAAGGAATGGAAATTTTAATAGACCAGTATAATGCTCTTATTACTTCAGTAGTTAGATATCATTTAGGTACACTTATTAATTACGAAGAAGAATGTGTTAGTGATACTTTACTAGCCATTTGGGATAATATAGAAGGATTTGAAAAAGATAAAAACTCTTTTAAAAACTGGATATGTGCAATAGCTAAATATAAAGCAATTGACTACAAAAGAAAATATCTAAATAAGATAGAGACATCTAGTTTAGATGAACAAACATATTATATAGACAAAAATTTATTAAAGGTAGAAATTCAAGAGGAATTAAATGAGACATTAAACTTCTTATCAGAAGAAGACAAAGAAATATTTAGACGATATTATCTAGATGATGAAAGTGTAGTAGATATAGCAAATGATAAAAAGTTAGCTATTTCAAGTATACATAGTAAATTATCTAGGGGTAAGGCGAAAATAAGAAAAGCTTTATTAAATGACGGAGGAAAATAATATGATAGATAAATATAAAGTATTAAATAATGAAAAAATTCAATTTGATAGATATGATGAAGTAAAAACTGATAACGAAAAAATGAAAAATATAATGAAATCTAAGTTAAAGTCAAGAAAACAAGTAAATAAAAAATTAATAGCAGCAAGTATATCAGCAACACTTATACTAGGCTCTGTGGCTCTAACTAATGAAACTACATGGGCATATATTGATAGATTAGTAAATCATATTGAATCTTTCCTAGATAGAGATTATGGTGAATTTGAGAAGTACAAATTTGAAGGGAATCAATCAATAGAAGATAATGGATTAGTTCTTAATCTAGGAGATGTAATGCTTGATGATAGACAATTAATTATAAGTTTAAGTATGGATTATACTAATTTTGATTTTAAAGAGCATGGCATTAATAAAAAAGATTTTATACCAGATATACCAATAATAACTATAGGAGATATGTCTTTCCCTGGTCAAGGAGGGGGAATCATGCAAAGAGATTTAAGAGCTGAAAATAAAAAAGAGTTTTTATATACTGTTAATTTAACTAGTATTGACACTGACGGAGATGGACTTGTGGATACTGACTTTGAGATACTTGATAATCTAGAAAAAAATAAAGATTATAATTTAAAAATTAAATTTAAAGATTTTGATATAGGGGAATCAAAGACTGAAAAAGGAAGGTTATTAAGTAAAAGTTTTGGCAATTGGGAGTTTAACACAACTATAAATAGTTCTAATATATCTAGTGATTTAAAAATTGTTGATATTAACAAAGTTATGGATATAGGTAAAGGGGTTAAATTTAAAATTGATCAAGTAAGAATTTCTCCTACTTCAGTGAATATTAAAACACAATTAGAAGGAGATGAGTCCAATGTAACATCCTTAATACATAATGCAGATGTCTCTGTAAAAGATGAAAGTGGAAATAGATTATTTGGTGGGGGAATTGGTAATTCAAATGGAAATGGCATATACCATAATTTTGAACGTAAAGGTAGCGAAAAGAAGATTACTATAATTCCTGTAATCTATTCTGAAAATAATACTAAATATTTTGAAGATGAAAAAATAGAAATAGATATTCCTTAAATTAATATTTTTTAATAATACCAATGATTATTAATATAGTCATTGGTATTATTTATTTTTATTAAACTTTTGTGAATTTTTAATAAGGTTATATAAATATTTTAGATAATATAATTGCAAAAAAAGTGTAATAAAAAAATATCGAAAAACAATAAAAAAGTATTGAAATATATTTTTATGTATTATATAATTTATTTATCGAAAAACAATAATTATATATCGCGTATGGAGGAAAATATGAAAAAATATATTTTAAATTTAATACCATTTATTATAAGTATAGGATGTTTTGTAAGTTTTAATTTTATAGGAAGTGAAGTAGCACCAGATGGTACTTTAGTAGAGCCATTTTTCTTAATACCTATAGGATATCTATTTTTATTTATAGGAATAATAGGAGTATTAGTTAGAGTAGGATTAAATTATTTTAAAAGATCAAAATGTAATCAATAGATAAATTAAAAGCTGGCATATAAGCCAGCTTTTTCATATATATAGAATTTATGTTAAGTATAAAATTGTTTAGAATTAATAAAAATGAGGTTAATCATATATTGATTTTGAGTATTCAGTTGGAGAAATACCAAATGATGTCTTAAATTTTTTAGAAAAATAGTGAATAGAAGAAAACCCAAGCATATCAGATATTTCACTAATAGTATAAGAAGTGTTTTTAATAAGTTCTTTACTTTTTGATAATTTTAATTCATTTATATAATTTTTTACAGTATTATCCATATTCTTTTTAAATAATGAGTGTATCATAGATGGACTTATACAAAAATGACTACATAATGTATTTATAGATAATTTTTCGTATATATGTTCATCTATAAATAAAAGTATTTCATTTAATAAGCTGTTTTCATAAGTTTGTCGCATGTGAGTCGTTGGTTTAGATTGAAAGTAGGTATTTTTTAGTCTGGCAGTATGTATAATAAGCTGTTTTAAGTAACAAATAGATAAATCATTGGAGTATATATCGTCGTTTGAAAGTTCTTCTATAAGTTTGCTTATAATATTGTAGGATTCTCTTTCTAAAGTAAATACTTTATTACAAAGTACTTCATAGTCATTAGAGTCCATTTTAAAGTTAATAGTTAAGTAAGAGCTAATATTATTTAAAGTAGCTTGAGTATGAAATTGAAATGGAGCATAAAATATGAGATCGCCTTGTTTTAAATTATATTCTTTACCATCTACATTAGTAGATAGGTTTCCTTTATCAACATATGTAAGCTCCCAATAAGGGTGAGATTCACCAGCAAAAGAATAGTTAGTCCCCTTTTCTTGATAAAACTTAGTATAAATTTGATCAATATTAAGGGAAGATGAAATTTTAGTATAAGTATATTCTTCTTTTAGATTTATAGACTTAAATTCATCTTTAGATATTATGCTTACTTCACTTTCATCTGAAATTGATATTAAATTGAAATATATTCCTTTTTTTAAGTTAATTATCCTATTTATTATAAAAGATTTTATATCTTTTCCATCTAATGAAACTAGTATCATAACAACACCTTTATTTACTTTTAAAAAGGTAGAGTTATCAGATGTTAATTTTAACTTCTTAATACTTTTGTTTTTTATATTTATATCTTTTGAAAAATCTCTATCTAAACTATCACAAACTAGTTCCCCAAAATTTTTAAAGGTAGGATTAGTAGTTTTTATGAACATGGATACCCCCTAAAAAGTTTAATATGTTAAAATTTTCCCCTAATATAATTTTATACTATTTAATATGGTATGTAAATTAAGATAAATAAAAGTGTATTTATTAAAAAAGTTGTAAAGGAAAATGTTTATTCTAAGTAAATTAGGGTATAAAAGTAAAAAATGTATAATGAATTATTTTTGTAGGATGAAACAATCCTAAAGTGAATTTATTAAGTAAAATATATGAATAAAAGTTCAAAGTAAATTTTATAAAAATTGGTTTTAAAATATTTAATTTTAATATAAAATAAAATTATAAGATATAAGTATAGACGTAGTAAATATTTGTCTAACAACTTATACAGACATAAGTCATAGTATATACTATAGGTAAATTGACTTATATAATTAACTGTGATAAAATCATTTAAAAATTTATATTTAAAGGAGATATGAGTATGTTAGAACCTGAACCCGAAAGGACCATCTTACAATCAATTTTTAAAAATGTGAAGGACTTTATAAATAATATTATTCACATTATAACAGGTAAAAAAGAAAATAATGAATTAGATAATCTAGCTGTAGATAGTAAGTTTGAATTAAACGATAAAGTAGCTAGAGAAATTATGGTATCAAGTAAAGATGCATTTTTAATAGATGTAAATGAAAATATAGATACTATATTAGATGATATATCTATAATAAATTATTCGAAAATACCTGTATACGAAGAATATGTAGACAATATAATAGGAGTCTTACATGTAAAAGATTTAATGATTGAGGCTAGAAAAGAAGGATTTAAAAATATAGACATAAGAAAGATTCTTCATAAACCATGTTTCATACCAGAAACTAAAAATGTAAGTGAATTATTCAATTCAATAGATTCACAAAATGATAATTTATTTATATTAATAGATGAATATGGAGCATTTTCAGGCATAGTAAGTATGGAAGATTTAATCTGTGAGATCAAGGGTATAACTTATGACAAAAGTGATTTACACCATGATAAAATCAAAAAAATAGATGACAACAACTTTATGGTTAAAGGAGTATTAAGTGTAAGTGACTTTAACGAAATATTTAATGTTAACATTGAAGAAGGAGATTATGACACCTTAAACGGTTATATTATAAATCAGCTAGGAAAGATTCCAAATGAGAACGAAGACATACAGATTAATTTAGGGAAGTTAATTCTTAAATTAATAAGAATTAATAAAAGAAGAATAGAAGATATTCAAATAAGTATATTATAGGTGTAGATTATTCTACACCTTTTTATAATATTATAAAAAATAATAGTATCTATTTGATATACATAATAGAGTAACTTTTAATTATATATTGTCATATACATATACAAAATAAAAAAATCAACTAGGGGGATTTTACATGCAATTAAATAATGACAATATGAATAAAAATAATATGAATAATAAATCTTTACAAGGGCAAGGAACAAATCAACAATTTCCAGGTGGGTCTCAAAATCAAGGAACAAATCAACAGTTTCCAGGAGGATCTCAAAATCAAGGAACAAATCAACAGTTTCCAGGAGGATCTCAAAATCAAGGAACAAATCAACAGTTTCCAGGAGGATCTCAAAATCAAGGAACAAATCAATTATTTCCAGGAGGATCTCAAAATCAAGGAACAAATCAGCAATTTCCAGGAGGATCTCAAAATCAAGGAACAAACCAACAATTTCCAGGAGGATCCCAAAATCAAGGAACAAATCAACAATTTCCAGGAGAATCTCAAAATCAAGGTGTAAATCAACAATTTCAAGGAGGATCCCAAAATCAAGGAACAAATCAACAATTTCAAGGAGGATCCCCAGGACAAGTTGGTTTACCAAGCATGCCACCGCAACCACAACCACAGCAACAACAACAACAACTAAAGTCAAAGCCTCAGCCTGATAGTGGTAATGAAAGGTCAAGAGTAAAGATAAAGTCAGTATTTGACGATAAATTTGTAGTAATTGGTAGAGATGTTTTTTTATATGCAACAGCTCAAAATGCTAATAGCGGTGATACATTTAGACTTATAATAGATGGTAATAAAGCAAGAATAAGAGAAGCAGGAGGAAGTTTCGTAAGAGTAGATAATAGAGATTTTTTAATTGCAGATACTGATAGAAGAGGAGCTACAGAGTTTACAATATATAGAACAGGTGATAGAGAATATGTATTAAGGGCACCTAATGGATACTTTGTTAGAGTTAGAGAAAGTGATGCTAGACTAGTAGCAAGGGCAGTAAATGCTGATGAAAGAACTAGATTTAAATTTAGAAGAGTAGACTAAAAATAAAGCGTACCTTATAATTTTATAAGGTACGCTTTATTTGATTAAAAAATGAATTTTATATTTTTCTATATCTTTTTAGACCTACTATATTTAATAATGAAAGTATTATAGCAAAGAGTAGCAATATAATTATATCCATATATATATCATTAAAGGTATATCCTTTTAGGACTACACCACTAAGTGCATTAGAACCATAGTATAGTGGTGTAAATCTAGATAAAACTTGTAACCAATTAGCCATAGATTCTACTGGAATTATTCCTGTAAAAAATATTTGAGGTACTATTATAATTGGTACAAATTGCATCATCTGAAATTCTGAATTTGCAAAAGTAGACATTAAAACACCTAAAGTTAATGCTACAAAGGCTATTAATATATTTATAATTATTACTAAAAATACACTTCCAACTATTTTTATATTTAGTATATATACAGAAAATAGTACTAAAATTATAGTTTGTATAACTGAGAATAATCCATAACCTAGTAAGTAACCTCTTATAATCTCACTTCTTTTAATTGGAGTAGAAAGCAGTTTGTCTAATGTACCTGAAGTTCTTTCCTTTAAAAGAGATATACCTGATACTAAAAATACAAAGAAGAATACAAAAAATCCAATTAGTATAGGGTTTAAAGTATCAAAGTAAGATAAATTTTTATCTCCATATATATAGTTATTTTTAACAGATACTTTGCTAATACCTAAGTTAGCGCTTAAGTTAGGTGTATTTTTAGCAAAGGCAAATTGCTTTTGATATGAGCTAAGTGAATTTTTAATATTAATCATTTCGTCTTTTGCTAATGTAGCATTTATCTTAGCTTCAATCTGTTTACTATTTTGAGGAGAACTATTTTCATAAGTAACATTTAAAGTATTATCATCTAAATATATAAATGCGCTTAAATCATCTTTTATATTATCTTTATTTGAATAATTTAGTATATTTAAATCTGTTTCCTTTAAGTTATCATTAAATTCACTATTAGTATTATAAACACCTATATTTAGTTTTACATCTTTACTTGAATTAAATAAAAAATATACTAAAGACATAACTATAAGAGGTGCAAACATCATAAGAGCTAGGGTTCTTTTATCGTTTATAGTTTGTTTTATAATTCTAATTGCTAATGCTTTAACTCTCATTTAGTTTCACCTCCTAATTTTAAAAATATTTCTTCTATAGTATTAACTTCAAATTCTTTTATTAAATTATTAGGAGTACCAGTAGCAATTATTTTACCGTCCCTTATTAAAGCTAATCTATCACATTTTACTGCTTCATCCATAACGTGAGTTGTTACTATTATAGATTTTCCTTCATTTTTTAAGTTATAAAGCTCATTCCATATATCAAATCTAAGGCGAGGGTCTATACCTACAGTAGGTTCATCTAATATTAAAAGAGCAGGGTCTTGAATTAGAGATATAGCAAGTGATAGTCTTCTTTTCATACCTCCTGAAAAACTTTTAACTTTTTTAGAAAGGTGATTTTCAAGATTAACTAATTTTGAAGTATAATCTATTCTTTCTTTTATTTTAGATTTATTTAATCCAAATATTTTTCCAAAGAAATCTAAATTTTCTTTTGCACTTAAATCTTCATATAAAGCATCTGACTGTGCCATATATCCTATGTTTTGTAATACATCTAAATTAGGAATGGGTTTATTAAATACTTTTATAAATCCGCTATCTATTTTTTCCATACCTATTATAGCTTTAACAAAAGTCGTTTTACCAGCACCAGAAGGTCCTATAAGACCAACTATTTCACCTTTTTTTATATCTAAGCTTAAATCATCTAAAATTATAGATTTAGATAGTTTCTTAGATATATTTGAAACTTCAACAATATTCATAAAATACTCCTTTCTATTTTAGTATGTACTGTGCTTATTAATGATTATACTACAATTACAATAAAGTTAGAAAACTTAAGGATAATTAAAATTTTCATATAAAAATAAATTTATAAGTTTAATTTAAAATAATATATATTTATGTAAGTTATTCCAAATGAGAAATAAGTATTGACATTTTTCTACAAAATATGTAATATGAAGTTAACTTCATGTGAAATAAACTTCATATGAAAATTAAATATTATAATATTTAGAGGTGAACTATTTGGAGGATAAATTTATACAACGTGTTATTATATCAGTAATAATTATTCTAATGGGAATTATCGAAATGGTAATTAATTCATCTATAGAAGTAAATTTTGGATATTTAACCGCAATTATAGGTGGAATTCTTTTTATATTATCTATTGCTTCTAACATTAAATATCAAGTAAATAAAGAAGAAATAGATAAAGAATTTTCAAGAAAGTACGATGAAAGAGATGACTTAATAGATGGTAAAGTTGCTAAATTTACTTTAAGGGTTTTAATAGCTATAATCCTACTTACTATGTTCATTTCAAACTGGGTCAAAATTCAAACTGATAATGCTTTATTAATTATAATAATATCTTTTATGGTCACTGAATTTTTAGCTAGAAAATATTATAATAGTAGGATTTAATTAGGAGTGATTTGGTGAGGAATAGAGTAAAAGAATTACGGTTAGAACATGGATTAACACAACAAGAATTAGCTGATAAGGTATATGTATCTTCGAGAACAATAATATCTTTAGAAAAACAAAAATATAACCCATCTGTTTTACTTGCATATAGAATTGCTTCAGTTTTTGATTTATCGATTGAAGAAGCATTTATATTTGATGATGGGGACAAATAAGAAATGGAGAAATGAAAATAATGAGAATAGCATTTATAATTTTTGGAATAATTTTAACACTTTGGGGAATACATAGAATGAAAACTGATGATGCATTTTTTGGAAAAAGCCAAACAGGTAAAAACATATTTAATTTAATATTAATGGGAGAAGCATCTGGGCTAGGACAATTTTTAGGTGGAGTTTTATGTATAGTTATAGGTATAATATCTTTTATAATTAAATAAATAAAAGAGAGGACTTTTAAGTCCTCTTTTTATTAATCTATTATTTCTATAGATTTTATATTATTTTTATCTAAAGATATAGAACTACCAAGTTCAAATCCAGAGACAGTAAGTAAACTTACATATTGATTAGAATTAAATTTGTCCATCCAATCAAGTAGGGCATTAAAGTTTTTAATGTTATTTCTTTCTACTATTTTAGTAAAGCCATTATTAAAGGTTATTTTTAATTTATCAACGCTCAAATATGTCACACCTTTCAAAATTTAGTACATAATAGGTATTAAAGAGCCTAAGTCTAATAATTTTTCATCACTTAAAGAAATAATTTCTTTATTTTTAGATTTAACAAAATCATAAATTTTATCATAATCAGGGTGAAGCTTGATATTACCGTAAAAAGCTAATTCTTTATGAGATATAAGTCCGCTACATCCACCTATAAATCCATAATTCATATTAAATAAATCAATATTTCCTTTAGATATAAGTAAACAATCAATATTGTGTTTTATTACTTCTTTATATATACCTTCATCTGAAGTTATAATAGAATTTTCATCAACAATACATACTGAACATTTTGTATATCCTTGATTTACATTAATCATAGTAAGATTATTTTCTTTTATGTACTTTAAAATGTTTTTGTCTGTATAATCAAAATTATGAATAGCATACTTTCCAAACAAGCAAACATTATATTGTATATTGTTTGGATATTTACTTTCTATAGGTAGATTTCCTTTTATAACATTAAAGTTATACTTTTTTAATTTATCATTATAATAATCATAGACATCAGGAGATACAACTATATTTTCATCATTTAATTTAAATATACTTATATCTGGATGAAACTTTATAGCATCATAAGAATTTTTACATCCAATTGTTTTTATTAAATCTATACCTCTAGCTCTTAAATTTTTCTCCATAGTAGGAGTAATTCTTTTGTCTACTATTGCTAATTTAACATAGTCATTAACTATAAAAGAATCTTTTATAAATTTCATAAATTTTCTCCTAAATATATAATAATTTTAGCTTATCATAAAAATTTAATATTTTACAATATTAAAAGGCATGTTTTTACATGCCTTTTAAGTAACTTTATTATTTGTTATCTTCACTATTACTTTCATAAATATTAGGATCTTGAGATGGATAAGAGTTATTTGTATTTATTACTCTAAAATTTATTAAATCAGTAGTTTCACTATCAGAACTTTCAAAAACGTCGTTATTATCTATTATTTGATTGTATTGGTCATCAAAATGATTTAAAAATGATAAATTATCATGTTTTTTGTTAGAGTTTTTTTTCATTTTATACTCCTTTGATAATAAATTATATATTAAAAGTATATGTAAGCTAATATATTTTATACTAATACTTAGATTAAATTGTTATAAATTTAGATAATATAAAGATTGAAAATGGGTAATATATATACAAATGGGTAATATATATAAAAATGTAAATAAATAATTAATAAATAAAATAAAAGTCTTGTCATAATAAATAAGAAAAGGTTATAATATTAAAGAAAAATAACATTTACATTTTAATTATATTGGTAAATAAAGTTTTGTTAATTGTCGAAAAGTATTGAAAAATGATATGTGTGGGGCAAGGCTTCTAATATTTAATTTTTAAGAAGTGCATATTATAAATACTTAGACTAGATAAATAAACTAAATTTATCAGAAATTAAACAAAAGTAGAGGGCGAGAAAATATGACAATACTAATAAATGCACTAGGCATAATTATTTTGTTAGGAATATTGTATCTATTATCATCTGATAAAAAAGCAATAAATAAAAAGATGATAGCTAAAGCATTTATAATACAATTTATCCTAGCATTTTTACTGGTAAAATTCCCACTTGGAAGAGCTGCACTACAAAAGGTATCTGATGTAGTAACTGCTACTTTAAGTTATGGATTTGAAGGTTTATCATTTGTATTTGGGCCACTAGCAGATTCAGGTGCTCCAACAGGGATGATATTTGGTATACAAGTTTTAGGTAACATAATATTTATATCAGCGTTAGTAGCTGCATTATACTACTTAGGTATAATAGGAGCTGTTGTTAAAGCAATAGGTGGGGTTATAGGTAAAGTACTTGGAACTTCTAAAGTAGAAAGTTTCGTTGCTGTTGCTAATATGTTCTTAGGACAAACTGAATCTCCAATATTAGTTTCAAAGTACTTATCAGGAATGACTAAAAGTGAAATAATGTTAGTTTTAGTATCTGGTATGGGTAGTATGTCTGCAACTGTTTTAATGGGATATGCAGGTCTTGGAATACCTATGGAATACTTACTTATAGGTGGAGCATTAGTGCCACTTGGAAGTATAATAGTATCTAAGATAATACTTCCAGAAACAGAAGTTGAACATGAATTTGTAGCTAAGGGTCATGAACATGAAGGTGCTAAAGAAGAAATAAGCATAGATAATAAAGGGGATAATCCAAACCTTATATCTGCAATATCTCAAGGTGCTAATGACGGGCTTCAAATGGCATTAGGTATAGGTGCTTCACTTATAGCTATAATAGCTTTAGTTGCACTTGTTAATGGTATATTAGGAGTTGTAGGATTATCATTAGAACAAATATTATCATATATATTTGCACCAATAGGAGCATTAATGGGTCTTCCTACAGACAAGATATTAACAGCTTCTCAGCTTTTAGGAAGTAAGTTAGTATTAAATGAATTCGTTGCTTTTGGACAATTAGGTACAATGTTACCAAACTTAGACTACAGAACTGGTCTTATGATGGCAATATCTCTTTGTGGATTTGCTAATATATCAAGTATGGGTATATGTATATCAGGAATATCAGTATTCTGTCCAGAAAAGAGAAGTTTATTAGCTAAATTAGCATTCAAAGGAATGTTAGGTGGATTCTTCGTTAGTGTACTAAGTGCATTAGTAGTTGGATTAATAATAGCTATATAATTAAATAAATAAGATTATTAAGGAGGAACGAATCGTTCCTTCTTTTTTTGTTATACTAATTAAGATATAAATAAAAAGGAGAGTTAAAATGGAAAATAAATTTATAAAAAGAACAGCCATTTTAATAGGTGAAGATGGATTAGAGAAACTTAAAAATTCAAATATTCTAGTTATAGGAGTAGGGGGAGTAGGAAGCTTTTGTGTAGAAGCTTTAGTAAGAGCTGGAATAGGAAATATAACTATAGTAGATTATGCTAAAGTTTGTGAAAGTGATTTTAATAGGCAACTACCAGGGCTTAACTCAAAATTAGGCAAAGACAAAGTAGAAGTAGTAAAAGAAAGGCTTTTAGATATAAATAAAAACTTAAATATAAAAGCTATAAATACTATATTTAATAAAGATACTAGCAAAGAAATAATTAATGATGATTATGATTATGTAGTAGATGCAATAGATATGGTATCATCTAAAATTCATTTAATAGAAGAGTGTAAAAAAAGAAATATACCAATAATTAGTTCTATGGGTATGGGCAATAAATTAGATCCAACAAAAATAGAAGTAAGTGATATTTCAAAAACTCATACTTGTCCTCTAGCTAAAGTAGTAAGAAAAGAATTAAGGGACAGAAATATTGATCATTTAAAAGTAGTTTTTTCAAGTGAAAACCCTTTAGAGTTAAAAGAAAAAATATCAGATGGTCATAGAATAATTCCTGGAAGTATATCTTTTATGTCATCTTCTGGAGGTCTTATTATAGCATCTGAAGTTGTTAGAGATTTGTTAAATAATAAATAGAATTTTTTCTATAATTTCTTTAAGTGGCAATGATAATAAATATTGCATATTATAATTAAATTCTAATTATAGCATGGCTACGGGGGGAGTATGTTTGATTAATTTTATTATTTATTTAATGTGTATTATTTTATTTATTTTTTCATTTATAAGAGATTCAAAAAAAACAAAAAGTGCTTTTGTAAAAGGTGTGAAATCATTAGAAGCGATAATGCCTCAATTTTTTCTTATCGTAATTATAATTGCTATAATCTTATCTGTATTAGACACAGAGTCTATATCAAAGCTTATTGGCGAAGAATCAAAATTTATTGGAACAACTATATCATCAGTGATAGGTGCAGTTACTATGATGCCTACATTTGTGGCTTTTTCAGTAGGGGATTCTCTACTTAAAAGTGGGGCTGGATATGCACAAGTAGCAGCATTTATATCAACTTCTACTATGGTTGGAATACTAACACTTCCACTAGAATCAAAATTTATAGGAAAGAAGGCTGCTTTTTATAGAAATGTTGTAGCATTTTTATTTGCTTTTGTAGTAGCTTCTTTTGTAGGGGGAATTTTAGGATGATAAATATAAGATTTATTTTAAATAGATATAAATATGTACTTATTGGATTTATTATTTGCATATTTATATATTTTTTTAATAATAATTTGGGAACTAATATTTTTAGTAACGTAAAATCTAGTACTTTGCAGATGTTAGGTATACTTCCAGGGGTTATGATTTTACTTTCTCTTTTGGATGAGTGGGTTCCTAGAGAGTATTTTATTAAGTATATGGGAAATAAATCAGGGCTACTTGGTATATTTTTATCTTTTGCTTTAGCTTGTTTTGCAGCAGGTCCTATGTATGCAGCATTTCCTTTTGCCAAAGTTCTTATGGATAAAGGGGTTAGGTTTTCAAATATAATTATATTTTTAAATGCTTGGTGTGTTGTTAAGATTTCTACGTTGACATTTGAAATAGATGCTCTTGGATATGAGTTTACATTAGTTAGACTTATAGTTGATATAATTGGAGTAATATTTATGGGATACTTAGTTGAGTTTATAGATAAAAAACAAATACCTTTTAGTAGAAGACATAATGCCTAAAGGTATTATATCTTCTAAAATATTATACAAATGTTTTAGTTTTATTAACTATAGAATTTGTAATTAGGTCAAATTTAACGTAATTTCCAAATTGGACTTGGTCTAAATATTCTACAATTATAGGATTTAAATCAACGTAAATATTTGATGCAAATATACCTATATTTTCAATTGGTTTAAGCTTTATATGAAAACCATTATCTACTAAACTTAATTTTATATTTTTTAGATTATTTATAGCTTGTTTAGTTTGAGATACTATATCCATACATTCTATTGTTGAGTTTTTAATAATTTCTATTATTTCATTTATATTAATTTCTATATTTAAATCTTTAGTGTTTTCATCTTTGCATTTAAATGCTTTGTCAATTATATAGTAAAGTATTGTTTTTTCAAGTATTGGTAGCTTAGTTGGTGAATTAGCTATTATTTTTGGTAAGTAAATTTCCATATTGTATCCTTTCTATTATGTATTTATTGGTTATTATAACATGAATTTATGTTAAATTTAATCTATGATAATGAGATGATATTAGTAAGTGTATGAAAAAAAGCTAGGAGGAACGATTCGTTCCTCCTTCTTTTAATATATATTTTTTAATGGTATTTGCACAAATATTAAGGATAACATTATTATCAAAGAAGCCAATGTGGTAGTATTAGAATAAAGCTAAATTAAGGGGAAGATTATAGTATTATATATATTAAATTTTAATAATTGCCAATAAATTAAATTCACACTCAGTATAAGTGATATTAAGCGTGCCACTATATTTTTTTACAATATCATCTATGTTTTCAATACCAAAGCCATGCATATTTGCATCTAACTTAGTAGAGTTATACTTTCCACTTTTAAATTTAATAACACCATTATAATTATTAGAAATAGAGTAACTAAAATAACCTTTATTGCAGCGAGCTTTTAAAGATATTTTTCTCTGTGAAATGTCACTTAACTTTAAAGAAGCCTCAATAGCGTTATCAAGTGTATTTGAAAAAATAGAACAAAGGTCAATATCTTCTAAAGGAAGAATCTCGTCTATATCAATATTAAAAAAACAATCAATTTGATTTTGTATTGCTAAATTGTATTTTGAATTTATAACTGCATTTACAATACTATTTTTACAAAACACTCTATTGCTTACATTAAACTTATCTGAAAGTTCATTAAAATAATCTTTTGCACCTTCTAAATTATCATATTCTAAAAATGAATATATTACAGATAAGTGGTTATTCATATCGTGATGTAGCTTTCTTACATTTTTTTGATTTTCTTCAAGCTCTCTATAGTAGCTATATTCTAGTTTTAGGTTTTGATTTTCAAGGCGATTTTTAACATTTTTAACTATATACTCAATAAGAAATATCATACTCAAGCTAGTAATTATACATGCAATTGCTATGGGATATGCTTGATATTCTTTTCCTAAAGGTGTATTTATAATTGTTGTTATTATGGAAATAAAAGGTGCTAAGCATATAATATCTATCATAATCCATGTTTTTATATCAATATATCTACCTATATTACTTAGCTTGTCTTTAGAAAAATGGTAAATTAAAAACCAAGAAAATGAAATAATACACATTTCTAGTGTTTGAGCAAAATAATCCATCCATAAAGTTTCACCTAAATAAATATAAACCTTAGCACAAAAGTCATTGGCCATTAAATTTATAGATACTACAATAGGATAAAAAATCATTACAGCAGAAATATTTTTAATATAGCTAGATTTATAAAAAACAACCATTATTAAAATAAAACCAATCATAGTATAAAAAACATTAACAATATCTGAAGTATATATAATTACATTTGGAATAAGATAAGCACCAAGTATAGAAGTAAATTTAGCATATTTATTATCTTTAACTGATGAAAAATTTGATATAACCTTATAAAAATAGTAGCTTGTTACTGCATAAAGTATTAAAGTTGTAAGATTGTAAATTATATCATACATAAAAGTACCTACCTTAGCATTGTTTTTGCAAATTCAATCATAAATGAATTATATCTACCACGACTTATAGGTAATGTTTCTTTATTTATAACTAAACTACTAGATTCTACTGAAGATACATGATTGATATTAATAAGATAACGTTGATGAATTCTTACGAAAAATGAAGGTAGATTTTTTTCAAGATTGTCTAGTTTATCATAAAAATCTATAGTTTCCGTGAAAGTAACTGCATTTACCTTACGCCTATCGCTAGTAAAATAATAGGTATTACTTAAGTTTATCTTTTCAGTTTTAGATTTGGATTCTACAATATAAAACTTATCTTGAATTTCATCTAATTCTTCAAGAGCAGAGTTTAAAACCTGTCCTATTTTTTCTGGTTTATAAGGCTTTAATATATAGTTAAATGCCTTAACTTCATACCCTTGAAAAACAAAATCGGGATATGATGTAACAAATATAATTATAGATTTTTTATTATGTAATCTAATGTTTTTGGCAGTATCTATTCCATTTAGAACTTTCATTTCTATATCTGAAAATATAATATCATAATTTTCTTTAGTAATTGAATCAATAAGACTTTCCCCACAATCAAATTCATAGATTTTATAATCTAACCCCTTTAAATCTAAATGTATTGATAATATATTTTTTAGTAAATTAATTTGAGATTTTTCATCATCACATATTGCAATTTTTAGCATAAAAATTATCCCCCCTACTTTTTTATTATAGCATACCAAAAATTACAATATCACTGCAAAAGATTACATTTGGTACAGTTTTTAATTGTGCCTTAAAAATATACAATTAAATTATAAAATATTAGGAGGGAAGATTATGCTTAAAGTTAAGAATTTATATAAAAGTTATAAAACAGGAAATGTAAATTATGATGTACTAAAAAATATATCTTTTGATGTGAAAAAAGGAGAGTTTGTAGCTGTTATGGGGCCATCAGGAAGTGGAAAAACTACACTTTTAAATTGTATTTCTTGCTTTGTGCCTTTTGAAAAAGGTGAAATATTACTTGGAGGAGAAAATATATCAGGATTAAATGAAGAAAGTTTAGCGGATATAAGAAATCAAAAGTTAGGATTTGTTTTTCAGGACTTTATGTTATTAGATGGATTAAGTGTAATAGAAAATATTTGTTTACCACAAATTATAGCAGATAAAGATGTTACTAAAATGGAAGTACTAGCAAATAAGCTTTGTACTACTTTTGGTATTTCACATATTAAAGATAAATATCCAGCAGAAATATCAGGAGGAGAAAAACAACGTAGTGCTGTTGCAAGAGCTCTTATTAATAAACCATATATTATTTTAGCAGATGAACCAACTGGAAACTTAGATAGTAAATCATGTAGAGCTGTTATAGATTCGTTTGTTCAAGCAAAAAAAGAATTAGGTGCAACTGTATTTATGGTAACTCACGATAGTTTTGCAGCATCATTTTGTGATAGAGTTATAGTTCTTAAAGATGGTGAAGTATATACAGAGCTTACTAAAACTACAAATAGAATTGAGTTTATGGATAGACTCCTAGATACACTTAAAAAACTAGGAGGTGATGATAGTGACAATGAATAATGTTATATCAAAGCTTAGAAAAAACAGCATAAAAAATTATTATATGCTTGCTTTTTGTATAACCTTATCAGTTTTATTAGTTACTTCATATGCATTGATGTTTTTTAGTCCAACAGTAATGAACATCTTACCATCAGGAGGAGATAGTAGAAAACAAGGTTATATGATATTTTCTATAGCAATTATTGGATGTGCTGTATTTACAACTTATGCATCTTCTTTATTCTATAAATATAAAAGTCGTGAGTTTGGAATTTTAATGGCATTAGGAGAAAGAAAGTCAAAGCTTAAAAAAGTTTTATTAAAAGAACTTATATTAATTATTCCTATATGTTTAATAGTTGGGGTGGTTCTTAGTATTCCTGTTTCTTATATAATATGGAAAGTTTTTCAGATATTTATTATAGATACAAAAGAAATGACATATCAATTTGGAGCTACAGGACTTATATTTGGATTTGGATTTTGCATTTTTGTAACATTATGTATATTTATAAATGGTGCTAAGTTTATAAAAAGAAGTAATATTATGGATATTATTTATGAACAAAGAAAGTCTGAAGTTGTAAAAGATATTAAACCTTGGACTGGTGTAGTTGGCTGGATATTAGTTATAAGTGGATTATTTTTAGGATATGGTGTTCCAAATATAATAGTAGAAATAATAGGATATATTATGCCATCTATATGGAATGTTATGTATTTATTATCATTTTTAGGTCTTTATATGGTATTAACTCACGCAATAATCTATAGCAAAAAAGGAAAAAATCCTAAAAAGTATTATAAAAATATTATATCAACAAATATGATGAGATTTTCAGGAAAACAGACAGTTAGGAACATGTGTGTAATAACATTTTTAATTGCAGGAGGATTGTTTGCAGCATTTTATACACCTACAATTATGGCTAGTCTTTTAGTAGATATAAAAAACAATCCTATAGATTATGCTTTTTACTATAAAGGAAATGAAAATCAAATAAATAAAGAAGAAATATATTCTCTTTCTAAGGATAATAATGTTTCTATAACAGATTACTATGAAGTAGATGCTATTTCACTTATTACAAATGGATATTATAGAGATTATGATGAAAATAATATGCTTATAAATGAGTATGTAGAAAAGATGCAGTATAATGCGTTTTTCAAAGAAAGTGATTTTAATAAAGTATCAGGACAAAATATTGATGTTACTAAAGGCGAGTATTATAAAGTTATAGCTGAGGGAGAATCTGAAAGCATTTGGTCAAAATTTAATGATTTAGATAAAATAACTCATCCAGCAACAGGTGAATCTGACAAAATAAAATTTGCAGGAACAGTTTCTTTTAGACCTTTTGCGAAAAAACATCAAGGAAAGTATGTAATATCAGATGAAGATTATTTAAGACTTTCAAAAGGATTACCAAAAGAACAATACGAGAAGTTTGTGTTATTTAATGTTATAAATCCTAATGAAACTTATGAATTTGCTAAAGCTTTAAAAGAAGAAATTATAAATAGAAGTTCAAAAGATGTAGCAGTATTAACTTCTTTTGATGAGTATGAAAAAATGTTAGCACAAAAAAATGGAGGAGAGTATGATTATGATATCAAGTTAGAACTTTCTTCAGATAATAATCAACTTTTTAATGAGTGGAAGTATTATCCTATGTTTAAACCTTTAGATAAACAAGATTTACTTAAGAATATGGCTGTATTTATTATGTTATTCATTTATATAGCAATAATATGTTTAGCATCAACTGCAATAATAGCCTATACTAGAGCAGTAACTATTGGACTTGATAATAAACAGCTATTTTCAGATATAAAAAAGCTTGGAGCAAACAAAAAATATATTGAAAAAAATATTAAAAAGCAGCTAGCTAAGGTATTTATATATCCAACAGTAATAGGAAGTATTTTTACATATATGATATATCTTACTATATTCTACGGAAATAGCGGAGGTAATATATCGCAAGGAGAGTTTTTAGCTCTTGTTGTAGGATTATTAATAATTTTACTAGTAATATTATTTATGTTTATAATATATAAGTTTTCTCTTGAAAAAGTTAAAAAGATAGCAAAAATTTAGATAGCAGTGTATATTTATGCTTGCCTATATAACTATTTGAATGATTAATATATTAATTAAAGAAAATATAAAACTATTAGTAAATTTTATTATTTTAAACTATAATATAAAATTTAATAAATAACTGTACCTGAGATTTTAAAGTGTTTAAATACATAAGGTACAGTTATTTTTATATTATGTTTGTTTAACATAATTAATATTTAATAATATTTTAGACACTAGAAATAACACAGGCAATTCTATTAAAGGTCCTATTATAAGCGCTAATGATATTAAAGGCTCATTAGGAAAAGCTGAAACTGCTATTGCAAGTGCTATAGGTGAGTTTCTAGCTAAAGTAGTTAAGTTTAAAGCAACATTATCCTCTTTACTTAATTTTATTTTTCTACCAACAACTTGTCCAATAACTAAGTTAATTATAAAAAATAGTAGCACCGGTAGTAAAAGCTGTAAAAGTACTTGAGGATTTTTAAGTAATACTTTACCTTGAGATGCAAACATTGAAATTATTGCTAAATTTAAAAAATAACCTTGGTAATCACAAGCCTTTGGAGATATATTTTCTTCAAAATAACTTAAACCTTTTTTATTAATTGTAATTTTTCTAAAAATAGTAGCTAATAAAAGAGGTATAAATAAGCTTACAACCATTCCTTGAGTAAGGCTTAATGCATCTATGTTTACACTTGAGCCTCCAATTAAAAATACATACACAGGAAGCAGTAGTAATTGAAGCATAAAGTTTAGTGGTAAAATTGATGCTCCTAATGCAACATTACCTTTTGCTATAGCTGTAAATATTAAATACCAATCAGTACAAGGTGTTACCATAAGCATTATAAATCCAATTAAAAGCTCTGGACTATTTTGTAAGAAAAATTTCCCTAAAAAGAATATTAAAATAGGTGTCCATACAAAATTTATAAGTATTGCTGTTAATGTAAACTTTATATTTTTAAATGATTTTGTAATATCTTTTAATGGTATTTGTATAAATACTAAAAATAACATTATTATCAAAGAAGGCATAATTAAATATTCAGAATAGGTTTGTATAATATTTATTTGCCCGAGTATTATTCCTATTAAAACCATCAATAATATAATCAAACTTTGAAATTTATTAATATTGTCCATTTTAAACCTCCTTATATATTTACAATTTTATAGATATTTATTATCAATTGCAACTGTTTATTAAGAAGAATTAAAATATAAAAAATGGGAAAATAAAAGAGGAACGATTCGTTCCTCTTTATCTAAAGTTTATATTCAATTATATTATCATCACAATTAGTAATTATTACTGGAGTGATTAAAGATATATGCTCTGCTCATATTGTAAAAACTATATTAGATGATACATATGGAAGCTAATAAAGATTTATGAAAAACACTAAAATAATAGATAAAAAGGGAATGTATTTCATTCCTTTTTTTATTTTATATGTTTAAAAGAATTGTTGGTTTTTAAATATATGATACTGATATTAAGTTATAATATAAGTATGCAAAAATTGTAGGGGGGATTTTATAGAAGCCATTACGACAGATATAGTTGATGATGAATTTCACAACAAAATAGACAAAGAGTTTTTAGAAAGGCAAAAAGCAAAATGTTATACGTTAACTAATCCACCGGTAGAAAAAGCAACCCAAGGGATACTTAGCAATTATAAAGTAGTAAAAAAAGGAATTTTATACTTCGCTGATTATTATAGTGATGGATAGTAAAGAAGAGATAAGGGGGAGATAGTTTGGATAAAAAAATACTATATTCATTATTAATTACTATAGGTATAGTTTTGGTATGTGTGTTTGTTGTAAATATGGTTTTAAATGCTGTATTAGGAGAGCTTGGGATATATGTATCAATGTTTGCAACTATAATATTTACCATAATTTATTGTACTCAACTAATACTTAGTAAATTAGATAATAAATAAAGAGTGTAAAAATGTTATAAATAGGAATGTTCACGAAAACATCTATTTTTATGTACACTTATTTTCTTATAAGTTATTAAAGGATATTAAATTAATATGTAAAATTTTATGTAGTAGTGTTTATTATAAAATTTTTATTAAAAGGGGATAAGCAAAGTGATTAATAGCAAAAATTTAATAATAAGACAATTGGAATTAGGAGATGAAGAATACTTATATAAATGGTAGAATGATGGAGATATGATGGAACATGCTACTCATGTATTTGGAACTTTACAGAGTAAAGAATCGATAAAGAAGAGCATTTTAAAAGATATTGAAGATACAACAATGTTTCCAAATTCTAAAAGATTTATTATTTGTAAAAAAGATACTTTGGTTCCGATAGGGGAAATAAATTATTGTAATTGGGATAGTAGGAATCAGAAAGCTGAGTTAGGCATAAAAATATGCAATATTGAAGAGCAAGGTAAAGGTAATGGAGTAGATGCTTTATATCACTTTATAGATTTTATGTTCAAGTTCTTAAATATAAATAAAATAGAGCTGACTACTATGAGTGATAATAAAAGAGCACAACAATTATATAGAAAATTAGGCTTTAAAGAAATTGGTATAATTAGAGAGGCTTATTTTGATAGTCGATATGGTAAGTTTGCAGATGTAATGTATATGGATTTATTAAAAAAAGATTGGGATAATTTAAAAAGTGACATACTTAAATTTGAGAGAATTGAAGAATTCATATAACAGGAAAAATAAAAAGCTGGCAGGAAAAAATCCTACCAGCTTTAACACAGAAAACAAATTTAACACAGAAAGGTATCTGTATTAAAATTGAACATTTAACATTATATCATAAATTTTATAAAAAGTATAATAAGAATAGTGAATATATTTTTAAAAATTATTTAAATATTAATACTTTTCTACTATTCCAAGTTCTTTTTTTAAAGCATCTTGTAGTATTTGAGAAAAATTTAAATTTTGTTTCATAGCTTCTATATTTAACCATTGTGGAATAGTTAAAGTTTTCTTTATAGATATATTATCGAAAGCCTTTCTTACTCTAGGCATTATTGCATTTACAGACATTAAAAACTCATTATCCTTTAACTTATCTTTATATTCAATAGGATTTATTGGATCTGGTAAATCTTCATTGTCTTTTTCCCTTCCATATATTCCAAATTCTAAGCATTCAGTTATATTTTTTAAGAGTTCTTCTAAGTCTTCACCATCTGTATATACTTCACCAAAATTTGGGACATATGCTGCATAATATTCATCAGGACGTGAATCATCTTTTTCTAAAGATACTACGGCTATATAAGTATAAAAATCTTTTTTCATTTTTTATTTTCTCCTTTGATAATAATTGGTTTGTTAATATAAAGAAAAATAGACTTAAGATAATTTTTTAATTTATTATTTATATATAAAATAACACGTATTTGAATACGTGTAAATAGGTAAATACAAAATAATCCAATATATAAATAATTATATTTTTAGTTGTGATTTATTTATTTTTATAAATTTAATAATAAATTTAATTCTATTTGTTAAACATAGTAATGAACTTACTAAGAAATGAAAAGAGGACAGCTATGTTTAAAATCAAAGTTATATTTTTAATTACAATAGCACTAATAAGCACACCTATAATAGGAATATGTGAAGGAAAACATGATAAATTAACACTAGGTGGAAAATATATAAAAGAAAGAAAAGTAGAAGATGAACATGATGTTGATAATAGTGAAGAACATTATAGCCTAGAAAGATTTTTTAGACCATCTAATATGCCTATATTAAACGATAGAATAGAAACTTCACTTTACGATATCTATAATGGCAAACCTTCTGATGTAAAATTACCTAAAAAGCTTTTAGAAAATCCAAGGGACACTATAATAAACTATTTTAGTGTTTTAAGAGAAGCAGCAAATCCTACTAAAAGCACAAACACTGGATGTGGTACATTAGGTGAAGCAAAGGGTCCTTATCCTGTTTCATATAACTTTTTATCAGACTCTTATAAAGAAAAATATTCATATAAAGATTATTTAAAATCATTTGAAAACAAGCTACACATTAATTTAATAAAGCTAAATGAAGTTCCACCAAGTGAAAATAATCCTAATGAAATTAAGTACTTTGTTGAACTAGAAGTAATAGAAGGCTCTAAGGAGCAAAAGGGATTATTTACATATTATTATGGATATATTTATTTAGATAAAGAAAATGGATATTATAAAATTAAAGATATAAAATATACAGCTGAAAACTATTTGTGTGCACCTTATCATGGATGGTCATATGATGCAAGGAGTCTTGTTGCCATTGAGTATGGAGATTGGTGTTCTTTAGTTAGTGGTGATATAGATGTTAAGGAAGAAGGATATGAAAAGAGAGTTTATTTTAATGATAAAGATGGAAATGAATACTATGTTTTATTTTATCAGTTAACTAATGGTGTTGATATAAAAATAGCTGATTATAAAAAAGGTAAAGATGGCAAATGGGAATTAATTTATATTTACCCTGAAAAATGCCTAGAGAAGAAAAAGAATTAAAATAAAAAGGGATGAAATTCATCCCTTTTTTATACTTAATATATTGTTAGATAAATTATTAATACTATCAGTAAGATTTAATAGCTTTCCTTCAATTCGTATAAGTAAATACATAGACAAAGTGATAGGAAATCCAATATTAGATATTAAAGTTTGTATATCAAATTCCATAATATCACCTATATTATAATACTAAATCGTATTCAGTAGTGCCAGTCTCAACAACTTTAGCCTCAACTAAAGAATCTAAATCCTCACCATTTACCTTAAATATATTTTTAGATAATATAGTATTCATAGCTGTTTTTATTTCAGATTCAGTTAAATTTTCTCTAGGGTCATCAACTGATATAGATATTTTTTTACCAGATAAAGTTTTAAAAGACATAATTAATTTTTTCTTGATTTCCATAGCATACCTCCTTAAAATTATAATTAATACTAAGCTGATAAAGTATTGTTATCAACTTTAGCCACTTCAAGTAATGTTTGATTTTGAAGTGATGATAATATAGTCCCTACGTCATATACATCTTGATCAGTTGCATCTGGATTTACATTTGAGTAAGACTTTGTTCTTACTACTGTTTTACCAGTTTCATCATCTTTTCCACAATCAAATCTAAGCTTTAAATATGATGGATTTTTAGTTATAGTTACTGCCATTTTCATTCCCCCTTTAAATTTAAACTATAAGTAACTTCCCTTACTTATAATTAGATAGTACTTAAGATTAAACACATGTAGTTAAAACATAAGTGTACAAATTTTGTTTAGGAGGAGAATATGAAGATAAAAAATGAAGATGTTAGTGAAAGATTAGAGGTGCTACTTGAAATAGTAGGTAAGGAGAAGTTTTTAGAAATAGCTAGAATGTATGGAGGGAGTAATATTTATATACCAACATATACTAGCGCTATAAAAAATGCTAGAAATAGAGAGATTATAAAAAAATACAATGGGTTTAATGTAAATAATTTAGCTAGAGAGTACAATATGAGTGTTACTCATATAAAAAGAATACTAAAAGAAGATATAACAACAGCTAAATTAATTAGACAAAGCTAATTAAATAAAGGGGGATTTATATTAAAGAATTATTATTTAATGAAAATTTAAGAGCTCTTGGGATTACTGAAATTAAGAAAAAAGAATTAGCAGATGCTACAATAACCCCACTTGGTCATGAAAGACTACTAACTGGAGCACTAGCGTTAGCATACACAGGATATGATGTTTTAACTAATAAGGTAAATTTATAATAAAGTATTTATTAAAATTATTGGAGACTAATAAAATAGGTTTAAGATTTAATAAAGGAAGGGATTCAAAATAACATGTAATCCCTTCCTTTTTATATTTATATACTAAGTTTTATTTGTTTAAAATTTGTAACGAGTCGTACCACTATACGTATAACCAATCGTCAACAAGTGGTGAAAAAAATTGTAACGACTCGTATTAAAATATAGGACAAGAAAAAGAAGAAGAAAAAGAATAAGATAAAGAAGAATAATAAAAAGAAGAAGTAAGTAATGTAGATTTAATTTGTTTATTAATATAAATAACTAGTTTATTTAATGAACACTAAATTGATAAATAATAGATATAAAGTTTAAGTATGCTTTGTCTAAAAAACTTTGAACTATTTTGTACTTGGTAAATAATTCAATAAAATGTATAATATAACCAAAGTTAGTAACTGTAATTTAACGTCAATTATTTTTCGTTAAACAAATACATAAGTTAGAAAGCTAGGGGGTAAATATCATTATGGATTATGGTCTGTTAAATAGGGGAAGCTTACTATTTGGGGTGATTGCTGTTATACTTCCAATAATTAATCTTATGAGGGAGAATAAGTCTATTAATAAGAATTGGAGTATTTTCTCTATAGCTAGTGCTAGTGCATGTGCTATTTCATTATGTATGCAAATTTTCTACATAAATCATTTAGTTAATATAGAGGACTGGACAGCAATGATGGATACTTTAAGTACAGTAGCACTTGCATCAGCATTACTTCTTGTAATTACAATTACACTAAATGCTATTGTTTGTTCTATATATTGTAAAATAAAATCTTAAATTTAGTAAAAGATGCACCTTAGTATTTTAATATATTGAAATAACTAAGGTACATCTTTTTTTATCTATAATTTATCACAAAGTTGGCTAATAAAGCCAAATATTAAAATATATATTTTTTACTTTAGTCATAATATAAAAATCAATGTGATATATATGTAATATAGAGATATAAATATATCACATATATGAAGGGGGATTTATTTATGAAAGAGTTAAACAAGTATTCAATTTTTTTTGCACTTTTTGGATTTTTAGGTTTTAAAGAATTAAACGGTGACCCACTAGGACTTATATATTTTGCCTTCTTTGGTCAATTAGCTAATTATTGGTGGTACAAGCTAGGTGATTGTGAAGATGAGAGATTAATTTACAATAAACATAGAGCAGCTTCTATAGTATTTCCTGCATGTTTTGCTATAGCAATTGTATCAAGTGTATTAATTCAGTTATATACAGTAGATGTACTAACACTTTATAGACTACAAATATTAATAGTAGCACTTACTTTTGCAATATCAATGAATTTATGGGCATTTTTAACTTACAAATTTGATTTAGGGAAGTAAAGATTATGGCAAAGTTTATTAGTAATTTAAAGAAATATCGTCAATTTAATGAGTTAACTCAAGAAGAATTAGCTAATAAAGTTAGTGTTAGAAGAGAAACTATAGCTCGTTTAGAAAATGCAAAATACAATCCTTCACTTGAATTAGCTGTTAGAATTTCAAGGGAGTTAAATACTCCCATTGAAGAATTATTTATTTTTGAATTTTAATAAATTTAGAGAAATGTAGAAATAGGTTCACAGGTGTATTTTTAATGAATAACGGAATAGTAAAATGGTTTAACAATGAAAAAGGATTTGGTTTTATATCAGTAGAAGATATTAAAGAATAATATTAATATAATGCGAACGAAAAGTAGGAGTTATCCAATTGGTACACCCCTATTTTTTTATTATTGAAGTTGTTTCTAATATCAACATTGACTTAAAACATAGCCTATTTTTTTAATTTTTCCAAATACATATAAATAAATCATCTTAAAAATTTAACCTTATTTATATTTGTATCAATTGTATTTATCTTGATTTATATTTGTATCAATTGTATTTATCTTGTCTCTTACTTTATTTCATTATTTGTCTCTGTTAGATAATTTTGTGATTAATAGTAAATAAAAATGACTATAGGTATTGAAAACACAGTAACCTTTAGTCATTTTACTCTTTTCTCATTAATTACCACTATAAAAAAATGAGTTCATTTAAAAAAAGTTACCTGTGATAATTAATACTTGTTCGTATTATATTAAAATTACGTATTTTTATACATTCATACTGACCAGATAAAATAAGTTCATATAATCCGGAAAATTAACTCTTGCAAGACTTGATTCCATTCAAAATTCTTTATATTCTTGACAAACTCATTAAACACATAATTTTAAGTAAATTAACAATTAAAATATTCTTTCTTATAGATCTTGACTCCTTGATTTGTTTGAAATAATATTTCTTACTATACATAACGTCTTTAAATTATAATTTGTGACAGAAAAAAGTTTTAAGACTTTTAAAAAAACTGAAACTTTTGATACACTTATTACGTCTAATAAAGGGAATATAAAGGACACATAAGGGAGAATTATTACTAATGAAAACTATTAAAGATCTAAATAATAACAGATATAGGCTCATAGTAGAAAAAGCTATGAGGGGAAATAGGGATGCAATTGAAAAAATTATAAACGATCATAAAGAATACTTATATAAAACAGCTTTTTTATACATAAAAAATGAACAAGATGCTGTAGAGGTATGCCAAGAAACAGTATATAAAGCAGTTATAAATATACATAAACTAAAAAATCCTGATTATTTTAAAACATGGATTACTAGAATACTAATAAATAATGTTAACGATAGAAGTCGAAATGAGGGCAGAACTATTAATAATATTGAAAAACTCGAATCAATTGAAGATATATCATATGAAAAATTAGAAGATAAAATTGATTTGTATAATGCTATAGACATATTAGAAGATAAATTTAAAACCCCTATAATACTTCAATATTTTTATGATATGACTATAAAAGAAATCGCGGATATAACTGAAACTAATGAAAATACAGTTAAAACTTACCTAAGACGAGGTAAAGAAAAACTATATAAGATATTAATGGAGGGTAACTAAGTGAATAAATTAGATCATATAAAGATACCGAGTAATTTTGATTGTGCTATAGATGAGGCTATAGATAAGGCTTTTAGTGAAAAAAAGAGAATTAAATCACGTAAAAGAAAAAGTATAGCAGCAGGACTATCCGTAGCTCTTATCGTAGGAACTATAGCTATAAATAGTGAAACAACATGGGCTTATATAGAAAATATAACAAAACATATTGAATCTTTTCTAGGCAGAGAGGATAGTATATTTGATAAATATAAATTTGAGGGGTTGCAAACTGTTGAAGATAATGGACTAAAATTTAGCTTAGGTGAATTAATGATAGATGATGGACAGATATTAGTTAGTATGAGTATGGACTATACAAATTTTAAACCAAAAGATAAAAATATAGATGCATCTAAGATACATCCATCTCTTCCTACTGTTACTATTGATAATATTCCATTATTAGCTCCAAGTGGTGGTGTAGTAGAATATGAAAAGGTCGAAGGGGAGAATAAAGTAAATATGTTATTAAAAATTAATTTCTGGGATCTAAATACTGATATAAATAATACAGATAAAAATTCATATGAAATTTTAGATAATATAGAATCTGGCAAGGAGTATAATTTAAAGATGACTATCAGCAATCTTTATTATAATGATAAAGAAGAATATAATCTTGGTTCGGGAAAATGGGAATTCAACACCAAAATCAATGCATCGAATATAATTAAAGATACTCACGTTCATAAAGTAAATAAAAAAATTAAAATCGACGAAGATGTATATAAAGGCGATTTAGATATAGAAGAAATTAGAATATCTCCTCTATCAGTTAAAGTTAAATATAATTATGATTTATATACTGATATTAGTGTTAATAAGAGACGTGAACCTCGTTTTATAGTAAAAAATCAAAATGGAAAAGAATTAGAACTAGGGTCTGGCGCAGGCGGACAACTAAATAATGGAAAATGGTATATTGGTGACGAATTTAATTTAAAAGGTAATGAGAAAAAAATTATTATAACACCTTGTGTGTATATTAATGACAAAGCAAAACTATTTACAGAAGATGCTATTGTATTAGATATTGATTAAACTTAATAGTTATTCTCTTAGATATGTTAATATACATAAAAAACACAAAAATGACTAGAATTTCATGATTAGAAATTGCTAGTCATTTTTTGTGGATTTAATTTATTTATGGTAAAATTAGTAAATAAGCTAACTTGAATGGAGTGAATTCAGAAATGAGTAAGTATAAAGACTGGAAGATGGTAGATTGGATTATAGCAGGAATTTTAGCTCTCTCCTCTGTATCAGTACCTAATTGGATTATAGACCACAATCTATATGTGGTTCCTATAATGGCAACAGTTTATGATTACCCATATAATATTCCTATAATGGTAGCAGGTGTATTTTTAATATATTGCTTTTTATTAGTAATATATTGGATAATAAATAAAAATATAAATATGGTAATTCATTATTGCTTAATAGCAATCATATATATAACAATTCCTATGCTATATGTTATTGCATATAACTCGGGCGTTTAAAAAACTTAGTAAATAAAATAATTATTCCCCGAAACTAAAGTAAGTAGTCTTAAAATTTTACTTTAGAGACTAGTTATATATATATGGAGGCTATCACATGATAAAGGCGAAAAACAAACGGTTTATTCTTTTGCTAGGGTTATCAATTCTTCTTATTTCTAGTGTAT
The DNA here is from genome assembly GCF_900002575.1 of Romboutsia hominis. Lineage (NCBI taxonomy): Bacteria > Bacillati > Bacillota > Clostridia > Peptostreptococcales > Peptostreptococcaceae > Romboutsia > Romboutsia hominis. The sequence continues at coordinate 988,667 of NZ_LN650648.1, forward strand.
ATGTATATAAACATGCTATTTTTGAAAGAAGTTCTATAACAGAAGTATTGGAAACTTTTATCAAAGATGATTACAATTATAATGGAGGAAAGAATGATTTCTCAACAGTTGGAAATGAACAATTAAAGAAATATCTATTAGCAAGAAATACTGTAAAAGCTACTAATAATAAAACAAATTATATAAAAGTACTTTCTCAAAATTTTAAATTTGATTATGGAAACTTTGTGAGCTCTGGAAACTGTGTAAAAATTAATGTTTATATAGAGGAATATTACTCTTTTAAAGATGAAAATACTGGGGAAATAAATGAAGCCGGGGCAGGAAATGATTATGTAGTATATCTTTCAAAAATAAATGGGAAATGGAAAGTTATGTCTGCAACAATTAAAGTTAATGCTGATGCAGTAGATGATGAATTTGATGTAAACAAAGAATTAGGTTATGAAGGAAAGAAAAATCAAAAAAATGTTGAAGCAAATCTAAATAAAATGCTTGATAGGCTTAACTATTTAAAAGACATATATTCTAAACCTCTAAAATAGAATGTTTAAGTATAAATCAGATAATCTATATTTATTTAATTATAATTCTTAATACATAAAATTAATCACTAATCCCGAAATTTAGATTTTCGGAATAGCTGTATATACAAAAGAGTATATCCTTTGAAATAACTATATTTCATTAGATATACTCTTTTGTATTTTTTAAAAAACTATATTAACTTTATTTTTCAAAGACTTTACTTTGCAATGCTAAATATAGAAAAATATACCATAATATTTTAGTTTCTAATGTCAATTCATTCTAATTATATAATATAATCTTGTAGTTGCATAAAACCTATACTTTCCCAATTTTAGAATAGTTACTTAAAGATATAAAGTCAGTACTTTGATTAACATTGTAAATACTCAAAATGCTGACTCTACCCATAGATAAACTTAATACAATAGTGTAAATTTAAGCGAATATCTCAGCATAGAGATGTTCCTATTTTTGAATTTTAAAAATATTTTTAGTTCTTAGGAATCTAATTTTATATGTTACTATATGATCTGCTATAAAGTATATAAGTATAATACTAATTGGATGGATAGTTCAAAGTTCTGCCGAAGAAATTGTAACTCGCGGATGGCTTATGAATGTTTTAAGTGCTAAGTACAATGTATGGGTTGGTTTAATTGTATCATCTACTTACTTTGGATTTATGCATTTACTTAATCCAAATGTTAGCTACATAGCGGTTATAAATTTAGTTTTAACAGGATTTTTATTTGGACTTTATGTTCTAAAAACTAATAACCTTTGGGGGGCTTGTGGCATTCACTGTTCTTGGAATTTCTTTATGGGAAATATATTTGGGTTTGAAGTTAGTGGAACTAATACTTCTGTTGGTACACTATTTGATTTAAACCTGGTTGGAAATCCCTCATTGTCAGGTGGACAGTTTGGACCTGAAGGAGGTATTTGTGAAACTATTGTAATAATTGTAGCTATAATAGTCATTATTTATTTAGATAAGAAAAAGTTTTTTAAACAATGTGCATAAAATTTTATCTAATACTATAAACAGAGGTTGCCTTAAAATTATATAGAAAACTGATTATTTTAATTAGTTTGATTAACTGTATTTATTTTATTGGCTCTGTTTTAAACCAATGTTGATTTTATAAATTATTTTTACAATAAAAGCAGGAGTATAACCCCTGCTTTTAATTTTGCATTATATAATAATTGTATATTTATTTTAATAATATCATTTTCAATATTAATTTAAAATATAGCCATTTGATTAAAGAGTAAAACTGGTAAAATTATTAAATCTAGGGGGAGATTTATGAATAAAAAAAGAAATATTGTAGACTTAATATTTTAATAAGGGGATTAGAATATGAATTTTAAGAATTTAGAAACCAATCGATTATTGTTAAGAAGCATATCAAAGAATGATTCATTAGATATATTTAACTACCTATCAAAGGATGAAGTGACTAAATATCTAGGAAAAACATCACTTAAATGTGAAAATGAGGCTAAAATATTAATTGATAAAATTTTAAAAGCTAGTTCAGAAGATAATGGTATGAGATGGGGAATTGTTCTTAAGGAAAATAATAAATTAATTGGGTTAGCAGGGTATAATAGCATAGATTTTAAAAACAAAAAATGTAATTTAGGATATGATATAGATAGTACTTATTGGCACAATGGATATGGAATGGAAGCTGTTAGTGAAATAATTAGATACGCATTTTATGATTTAAATTTACATAGGATAGAAGCTGAAGTTGTTATAGGGAATAATCCATCTTCTAACTTATTGATAAAGCTTGGATTTAAAAAAGAGGGAATACTTAGACAAAGTATATTTAAAGAAGGCGTCTTTTTGGATGTGGAAATATTTTCATTAATTCAAGAATAGATTCATTGAATTAGTTTAAATTTATAAGGGCTGGATTTAATTTATTTAATTATTGGAAAAAAATTTAGAAAAGTATATAATATAAAAAAGCAACAATTACTATATATAAAAAACTATATAAGTAATTCTTAAAATTTTCAATAAAAGGGTATGGGGAGAGAGACAGTGGAAGAACAAAATCAAATAATAGAGCAACTTAAAGATATATCTAGTGAAATATCTAATTTGCAAAATAGTGTAGACAATGTAAATAATAGTATAAATAATTCAGGTGGCACAGGAATTATAGGTATTTTAATTCTAATATTATTAATTTCTATAAATGATAATTTGCGTAAATTAACACGAGCAATAAAAGATAATAAAAATAATGTATAGCTTATTAGTATAATAAATGTCTTTTTTATTAAATTTAGACCTCATTAGAATTTGTATTAAAAATAAGCAAAAAAATGGCTAGAACTATTGTAATTATCAAAAGTCTAGCCATTTTTATATACTTTAGTTTAAATATGTTAAGATTCTTTATTTGATCTACTCAATAAATTGGTAATTATTTTTTTAAAAATGTAGGTTTTAGCAATAATTTAGCTGATATCATAAAAATAGCTAAAGATATAAAACATGGTACAACTCCAGATAAATTTGGGGGTAACTTGGTAAATACAGGCTCCATTAATAATATTGCTCCAAGAACTGCTATGCCTAACCCTATATAAGAAATTACTCCATATTTTTTTATGTATTTTCCATCTTTATAATTTTTTACAATAAAATAAAGTCCCACAACAAAGAGTAAAGTACCAAGAAACACCATAATCCATAATAACATGATAAAGTACCTCCCACCGTAAATTTATAACTAATTATCTATAGCTAGCTTATTATTTTTTTCTTGTAATTGTTTTATGTAGTTTAGCCCCTTTAAAATACAATATAATCCTAAACAAATGTATGCAATTTTAAATATTATATTACTTGGTACTGGTATGAATATAATTAAATTATTTATAAAATGAGCTAAAATAGATAGTTTCATAGATTTTGTATAATAATAAATATATCCTAGTATTACTCCTAATATAAAAGCATTTATCCCTTGAGGTATATTTAAATGTGCAATAGCAAATATTATCGCAGAATATATTATAGCTTTTTTATGATTTATTTTATATTTACTTAGAAATCCATTTAATAATATTCCCCTAAAAAACAGTTCTTCAAATATAGGTGCTTCTATAAGTGTTTGTAAAAATAACATTAAACTTAGTACAAAAAATTCTATACCACTAGAATTTTCAATAATAAAATCAATAGTTTCATCAGGTATAGGTCCTTCAAACTGTGTTAATACTTCAAACAATACAGCCTCTCTAATTAAAATATACCCTATTATTATCAAACAAATATGTAAATAATCTTTCTTGTTAGGTTTAAAATTATTGTTATTTATTTTAGTACTACCTTTTTCAGTAAATATATGTCCTGCCAATATTACCATAGCTATACTTATAGATACTGTTACTATCATTACAAGTATAATATTATTTCCAAAAGACATATTTGGATTTATTAAAACACTAATAAAAACTGATAACAAACTTATTATATTTTGAACTAAAATATATATAGCTATAGCAAAAAGTGATTTTAATAAAGATATTGGTTTAATTTTTATTTCATTTTTATATATTTGCTTTAAATTATACATCTCCACCCCTTAAATTATTTACCCACATATATTATTTACAATTTATAACAATTTCAAACTTTAGTTATATTATACATAATATTTAATCGTTTTCCTATTACAAAATGGTTTCATTAAACTTGAAGTAAAGTATCTTGATTTAAGTTAGCTAAAGAAATTAAATGGGTATTTTTTTGCATAGCATATTGTATATAAAGAGGACAAAAATTAGCCTTCTTTAATAATATTTATAAGATTATTAACAAAATTTTATTTAGTAGATTTATTAGAGAATTTAATGATAAAAATTTAAAAAAAATATTGACAAATTAATTGAAAAATATTATCATTTAATTAGAAAGTTTGATAAAGATAATCAATTTCCTTTAATGGATATATATACTTTGGTGAGGAAGTAGCCAAACTATAATAAATCCTTAAACCCTTAATTATGTATTCAAATTATGTATTCAAAAAAGTATCTTAATTTTTAAGATACTTTTTTTTGTGCATATAAACTAGTTAAATTTTAAAAATAGGTAAAATAATTATGTACCATAATTTAATATTATTGGTGTTTTGATTTAAATAAAATTATAGAAAATTAATCTATTGATAGTACAATATTATTAAAGATAAAAGCTAGTAAAATTATTAAATCTAGGGGGAGACTCATGAACAAAAAAAGAAATATTGTCTTAAGGATATGTTTTTTATTGGGAATAGTAGGAATGGTTATGGTATATATGAAGGGTAATGATGGTAAGAAAATAAAAAGCTTAAAACAAGTGTATTTTGAAATGATAGAGGATGATATAAAAGGAGAAAAAATTACTTCAGATGAAGTGATGAAAAATATTGAAAATACTAAGGTATGTTTACTTTTATCATAATATTATCACAAAGTTAGCTAACACATAGCCAAAAAGAAAAATAAACAGACTTGAATAAGAAAATAAAGAACTTAAAGAGTAGATTAAAATTAATTATGATGATATATATAAACAGTTATAATATAATTATATCATAGAGATATATTAAAAAAAGGTATTGGAGAATAGTTAAAAATAATAGTTAAAGTTCAGCTATTATTTTTTAGGAGATTAATTATGAAAAGAATATTAATGCTTTTTCTAAGAATGTTATCAGGATTTTTATTATGTGCACTTTCTACTGTACTGTCAATAAAATCAAATTTGGGTTTGAGTCCATGGGATGTTTTTCATCAAGGTTTGTCTAATTTAGTTGGCCTTACAATCGGTCAGGCAAGTATAATTGTAGGTCTATTAATTGTAATTATAGTTAGTATATTAGGTATAAAAATAGGATTTGGAACATTAGCAAATATGATTATGATTGGATGTTTCATAGATTTAATAATCTATATAGATATAATTCCTACAAGTGCTAATTTATTTTACGGCGTATTACTTATGATAGGAAGTATGTTTGTTAATGCAATAGGAAGTTATTTATATATAGGGTGTGAAATGGGATGTGGCCCGAGAGATGGATTAATGGTAGTCTTAGTAAAGCTTACATCAAAGCCTGTAAGTATAATAAGATTTTTTATAGAAGGTCTGGCTCTAATAACTGGATGGATATTAGGTGGGACTGTTGGACTAGGTACTTTATTAACTGTATTTGGTATAGGCTACTGTGTTCAAATGATGTATAAAGTATTTAATTTTGATGTTAAAAATTTAAATCATAAAGATATAAAACAGTGTTTTGCATTTGTTAAAGAATGCGTAACTGACAAGGAGGATATTAGTGAAGTTTAGAAAATCAAAAACAAATGATGTAAAAAGTATAATGAAAATCATCAACCAAGCCCAAGAATTCTTTAAAAATAAAGGAATAGACCAATGGCAAAATGGTTATCCAAATGAAGATACAATTATTGGGGATATAAAAAATGTTGAAAGCTATGTACTAGAAAAAGATGGAGAGGTTGTTGCTACTTCAATGGTAACATTTAAAGGAGAACCAACGTATGAATCTATCTATGATGGAAAGTGGCTAAGTAACAATAAATATGCAGCTATCCATAGAGTAGCTGTAAGTAATAACCACAAAGGGTTAGGTCTATCAACTGAGATTATTAAATGTGTAGAACAACTTTGTGTAGATAGCGGTGTACATAGTATTAAAATTGATACACATGAAGAGAATATTCCTATGCAAAGGGTACTTAAGAAAAATGGATTTAAGTATTGCGGAATAATATATGTAGATGATTCAAGTAAAAGAATAGCTTTTGAAAAATTGTTATAGTTTAATTTATTCGATAATTAGGCAATTTCTTTAGTAGTTTCTAAATTTAGGTTTAGATAATAATTTTATAAAATAAAGTAATTTAAAAAGTCGTACATGAAAATAAATATAATAAAGAATTCTAATTTAAAAGGACCATATAACGGTCCTTTTAATCATTGTATTTTTCAACATTATAATTAAACATAGCGTAAAAATTTATAGTACTTATCATAGTAATAGAACTACTTTTTATATTATTTAAAATATTTTCCGTAAGGCGTAAAATGTTTTAATTCTTCAATTACTTCATCTAAAGGATTCTCGATTTTTTCAATATCATCTCCAATAAATTTTGATAAATAATTAAATAATAGTTCTCCATTTCCATCCATTATAAAACTAGATAAATTATCTCCATCTTCGCTTTCTAAAACAATAATTATTAATTTTCCAGTACTTATTTGATATTCATAAGATGAGCAATCTATATCTTCAACATTTTCGTTAAAATGATTTATAGTTATTTGTATTTCTGATTTTTCATTTTCACTTAATAGTGATTGAATAAAATCTAAATCACTTATTTTATATATTATTGAATTGTCATTTAACTCAATAGTAGAAAGATTTCCACTTAAATTTAAAAGATCTTCTTTAGTAATTTGTTGAACTTTAAATTCATCTACTAAACATTTTGAAATGTCTTTTATTTTACATTTGTTCCCTATATTCATCAATATTACCCCCTTATATTTTATTATATATAAGTATAGATTAAATATATATAAATTTTAAAACTTATTAATGGTTTCTAAATATAATTTTAAGTAATAGTATTGTTTGTATTTATGAAATCATCTATCTTAGTGTATACTTTTTTAACTCTATAAAAACTAATGAATAATGGTATAATACCTAATACAATCTTTATATAAGTAAAATTTTACTAAAAAAATATAAAATACAAAGCTAAAGCTATCGCATAGACATATTGAAAAATAGCCATAGTTGATATATATTTTTTAGTGCTTTCACTTTCATCTTTATCACTTAAAAATTTTAAAGCATATTTAATTCTAATCCATTCAGCTATTAAAGTTACTATAATTATAAAAATCATAAATATAACAACCAATTTAAAATCAATAACATTATCCATAATATTCCCCCTAATTAACCAAATAATTGTTATATATTAAATGATAACTTACACCTATTATAATAACTAAAAAGAATGGCAATTTTGATATTTTTTTATACTCTGTATTGTTTTATATATTACTTTATCCCATTATGATCTTTTAACGCATATTCAATAACATTATTATTAAAACATATATCCTTGAATGAAAATAAAAAACCTATAATTAAACCAGCTATAATATCACTATCATTAAATATAGGTAAAATAAAAATTATTATTAAAAATAATATATTTGCAATTATTCCTAATCTACGTTTCTTTTTTTCACTTAAATTATTTACTTTTATTTGTACTCTTTGAAATAATTGTGGTTTGATATGATTTAACTTATAAAATAAAAAACTAAATAATAGTGTTGATAAATATGCCCATATTACAAAAATTATAAATGACATTATGTTTTCCCCCTAATATATACTTTCATATGAAATTTTAATATATCCTATATAATTATACATTATAAATTAGTGATTTAGAATTACAAAGGAAAAACCGTATCACAAGAAGTGATACGGTTTTTATTATATATATTTGAAATAAATATACAATTATTTTAAATACACTATTTTTTATAAATATGTTTATAGTAGATTCATAAAAGTCGTTATAACTGCTGAATTTATAAATTCTATAAATAATGCTCCAACTAATGGCAATATGAAAAATGCATTAGGTGCTGGACCATATTTAGAAGTTACAGATTCCATATTTGCTATTCCATTTGGTGTAGCTCCAAGACCAAATCCACAATGTCCTGCTGCAAGCACTGCTGCTGTGTAATCTTTTCCCATAACGTTAAATGTAACAAAGTAGGCAAATAGTATCATTAATAATGTCTGTAAAGTTAGTAGTATTAGTATAGGTATAGCTAGGTCTACAAGCTCCCATAATTTTAAGCTACACATAGCCATTGATAAAAATAATGATAAACATATTGAACCTATACATTCTAATTCATTGCTTGATACATTATGTATCCCTTTTGCATCTGAAATATTTCTCATAATAGCTGCTACAATCATAGAACCTATATAAGATGGCATTGTTATACCTATATATGAAAATAAGCCTGATACTATAGTCCCAAGTCCCATAGCTATTATTATTTGTATAATTGAGCTTGTCAATTTACTTTCTGAAAGTTTTCCTATAGATATTTCATTGTATGATACTTCTTCATTTACGTTTGTTGATACTAATTCTTCTTTTACTTCTATTTCCTCTGGTTGAAGATTATGTTTTTGAACTAATCTATTTGCAAGAGGACCACCTATAATACTTCCTGATACTAATCCAAATGTAGCACAGGCCATAGCTATACTAAGAGCACCTTTAAGTCCATTTGCTTCAAGAAGAGGACCAAATGCACCAGAAGCTCCATGACCACCTGTCATAGAAACAGAACTTGAAACAAGTCCTAATAGTGGGTCTACACCTATTAACTTAGCAGAGAAAACACCAACTATATTTTGAGCTAATATTAATATTACTGATATAATTAAAAACTTAATTACTTGTGTTCCACCTTTTTTTAAAACTTTCATACTTGCAGTGAATCCAACCGTTGTAAAGAAGGCTGTCATTAATATATTTTGTAGCGTTGTATCAAATACTATCGTAATTATTCCTGTTTGCCTTAATATAAAGGCTATTACTGCAAAAGAAAATCCTCCTACAACTGGTGATGGTATACAGTATTTATTTAATATAGAGATTTTACTTTTTATAAAAGACCCTATTAAAAGTACAGCAGTAGTAAATGCAATACTTTGAATTATATCTAAATTTAGGGTCATCATTTTTAATTCATTTGAAAATTGAAACATAAGTTTACCCTCCTTAATATAAATTTAAATTTTAAACATTATAATGAATAATTTAAAAACTTAAATTCTTATGATTTTATTTTCTGATAATTGAGAGTAGAAGATGTTGAAATTCATGGAACTTATTTTATATATTACAATAAAAAATTGATAAAGTCAACTTAACTGATACCTTAAGAGATTTTATAGATAAATTATAAAGTGTTTAGTGAATTAGATTTGTTAAGGGAAATAGTTGAATATAAATAATCGTTAATATACTATATAGTAGATAACATCTTTAAAGAGGGGAGAAAATATGAAGCTAGAAGTGAAGGATCTAAGAAAAAGTTTTTCAGAAAATGAAGTATTACATGGAATATCCTTTTCAGTTGAAAGTGGAAAGGCACTTGGACTATTAGGGAGAAATGGTGCAGGAAAAACTACAACAATTCGTATATTAATGGACGTTTTCAAGGCTAATTCAGGAGAGGTATTAATAGATGGAAAGAAGTTTAACCCAAGAGATTACCAGATAGGGTACCTACCAGAAGAAAGAGGATTATATCCTAAAAAGAAAGTTACAGAACAGATAGTTTACTTAGCTCAGTTAAGAGGTGCAGATGCTAAGAGAGCAAAAGAAAGTACAAAGATATGGCTTGAAAAATTAGGCATAGAAGAATATGCAAATAGAACATTAGAGAGTTTATCAAAAGGAAATCAGCAAAAGGTTCAATTAGCACAAACATTAGTATGTGATCCAGAAATAGTTATACTTGATGAACCATTTAGTGGATTAGATCCAGTTAATTCACAGATACTTAAAGATACTGTCAGAGAATTAATAAATGAAGATAAACTAGTAATATTTTCTAGCCACCAAATGAGTTATGTTGAAGAGTTTTGTGAAGAAATAGCTATTTTAAATAAAGGTGAGATTGTGCTGAGTGGAAATCTTAAAGAAATAAAAAAAGAATTTGGTAACAATAGATTAATACTAAGTGCAGAGAATTTTACATTAAATGATTTAGAATCTATATGTAAAGATAAGTTTAAGGAATTAGTAACGGTAGATGAAGTTAAAAAGGATTATTTAATATTAGTGCTAAATGAAAATACAACGAAAAACCAACTTTTAGAAAGTATATTAAAAGAAAATATAGATATAGAGAAGTTTTCTGTATATGAACCAGACTTAACAGATATATTTGTAAAGAAAGTAGGTGAAGAGTAATGAAACAATTTTTCACAGTATTAAAATTTGAACTTGGAAACTACTTTCATAAAAAATCTTTTATAATAAGTACTATAATAATTTCATTAGTAATGATAATTGGATTATCCCTACCTAATTTTATAGATATGTCATCTATATTGCCAATAGGAAATAAAGGTGAAGCTAAATTAGAGGATCTTGCAGAAGAAGATAAAACTAATTTTGCAATATATGATGAAAAGAATATTATTCCTAATAAAGGAGAGCTAAAGACTTATTTTCCAAACTCATATTGGAAAGTGGTAAAAAGTAAAGATGAATTAGATAAGTTAGTTGAAAATAAAGATGTAGAAGCAGGTTTTAATGTTAAAAATCCAACTGAGTATGATTATGTTGTTCAAAATACTAAGTTTAATGATGAGAATAAGTATATATTTGATGAACTTTTACAAAAAGAGTATAGAAAAAATAAAATTACTAGTGAAGGAATAGATTTTAATAAGGTAGATACAATTTATAATACCAAAATAGCATCTAATGTTGAAATACTAGGCAAAGATAGTGCAAATAATTATTTTTATGCTTATATACTAATCTTCGTTATATATATGATGATTTTAATGTATGGTCAATTAATTGCCATGGGAATAACGGCAGAAAAAAGCAATAGAGCAATAGAGGTATTAGTTACAAGTACAAATACAAATAACTTGATATTTGGTAAAGTTATTGCAGGTGCAATAGCAAGTATAATACAAGTTGGAGTAATAATGTCATCAGTACTTATTGCATATAAGGTAAATAGTAAAGCGTGGAATGGAATATTAGATAATTTATTTAAAATTCCACCAGAATTAATAGCTACATTTGCTATATTTGGAATATTAGGTTACCTATTCTATTCATTCATATTTGGAGCATTGGGAGCTTTAGTATCAAAGACAGAAGATATAGGGTCAAGTGTTGGACCTATAATGATGATATTTATTGTAGTATTTATGATTAGTATATTTGGATTAACTAATGGAGATAGTACACTAATAAAGGTTTGTTCATACATACCATTTGCATCTCCAATGACAATGATAGTAAGGGTTGCAACAGGAGCTGTTACATCAGTAGAATTTATAATATCTGCATTAATATTAATAGTATCAACAGTATTAGCAGGAATAGGTGGTGCTAAGATATACAGAATGGCTACCTTAATGTATGGAAATCCAATAAAACTTAAAAATGCCCTAAAGTGGCTTAAAAGTGAAAGGTAAATATTAAAATATGAGAAACTAGGCTTTAAGCCTAGTTTTTCTTTATAACATTTTGATAAATATAATTTTATGTAATAGTATTGTTTATAAAATCATCTGCTTTAGTGGACATATTATTAAGTTTTAGTTTTGACATAATTAAATTAACAATTGTTATATATTGCAAAAAAAGATTGAAAGGGGAAATTATTGTGAGAGATTGTATTGAATGTAATCATAAGTTTACATTTTATGATAGATTAAAATGTTTTTTTAGCTTAGAAGGACATTTGAAATGTTCAAAATGTAACTCAATTTATAAATCTAAAGCAAATGTATATAGGGGAATATACATTTTTATTATTACTATGTCAAATATATTTGTATTTAATAATATCATTATTTTAAATGATTTTATGCTAAAATTTAAACTGCAAATATTAATATTATTTATAACTATTCCTTTGTTTGATTTATTACCTCATAGGTTACATAGATACGAAAAGATTAATTAGAAATTGGTATATATTATGAATTATATAATAGGCTATACAGTATTATGCAAGGGGGAAAAATGAATTCGAAGAAAAACAAGATAATCCTAATATTAGGTTTGATAATAATTATTATGTTTATTGTTATAAAAGTATTTGTAAAAAGTAATGAAGAGTTTGGTGGAGCAGTAATAAGTGGAAGTATTGGTGCACTTAACCTTGATAAAAATGAAAACATCTCAAAAGAAGATGAAGAATATATCATTAGGGTTTGTTTCACAAAACGAAAAAATGGTATAGATATAAACTCAGAAAATGCTAGAAAATTAGGAAAACCAACAAATACTATGTCCTTATTTTTATATAATAAAATTGAGGGAGTATCAAGTAGAGTCCATCGTTATAATTTATGGATAGGTAATAAAATAGGATATATTCAAAATATTAAAGATAATAAAGTTTATATATTGAGTAGTGATGAAAATAAATTCTTTATAGATCAATACTTGAAATTTCATAGTATTGAAGAAGTAAAAAGTATGATATCAAATGAGTTCTGATTTAGATTATAATTTTGTTATATTACGAATTAAGAAATCTAGAAGTTTAAATAATTAGTAATTCATAATATAGCATTTTTATTTAAATACTTATTTCCTAGCATGGGAGCGATAGGAATTGGATATCTTTTAGGTAAAACATTTCTTATTTTTAAGAGTAAGATAAGTTTTAATAAATAATATATTTATATATAAGTAGAAAAATAGGAGGGGTATAATGTGAATTACTTTGAACATTCATATTATCTAGGTATATTAATGATAATTGCAGGCTTGATTATGAGATATGGTGCGGGGGAAAGACCTAATTCATCAGGTTATAAAACATGGACTTCTTGTAAAAATGGCACTAAAAGGAAAAGAAAAAATCATGTTAAGTTTATATAGTTAAATTATAATTAAATATATATTTTGAAGGTGTGAAAGTATGGAAATATGGGATGTTTATGATAAAGATAGAATTAAAACTGGTGAAACAATGGTAAGATGTAGCTAATTTGCGGCTGAAAGATTGTATGGATATTCATTGTAAAAATGTGAATAAAAAAGTAGGAGTATATAAGTAGGTATACAATTACTTTTTTGTTATTAAAACATAGCCAAATAAAAAAACTCTTAGTCAAAACTAAGAGTTTTTAAAGTGGCGGGAATAACAGGGCTCGAACCTGTGACCCATTGATTAACAGTCAATTGCTCTACCAACTGAGCCATACTCCCATATATTTTGGATAGGTAGAAAATTTTCACCTGTCCGTTACAGTTATTATTTTAACCAGTTTATTAAATTTTATTAATATTTTTTAAAAATTATTTAACTATTATAAAATATTTATAAATAGCTGTAATATACAAAAGAGAATTATGTTAATTAAACTTTGGTGACCCTTTATATAATATAATTGATAAAATATTTAAATATCCAAATAAAAAACTCTTAGCCAAAACTAAGAGTTTTTAAAGTGGCGGGAATAACAGGGCTCGAACCTGTGACCCATTGATTAACAGTCAATTGCTCTACCAACTGAGCCATACTCCCGTATATTTTGGATAGTGTAGAAAATTTTTACCTGTCCGTTACAGTTATTATTTTAACCAGTTTATTAAATTTTATTAATATTTTTTAAAATTATTTAACTATTATAAAATATTTATAAATAGTCTGTGATATACAAAATGGAATTATGTTAATTAAACTTTGTTGACTCTTTATATAATATAATTGATAAAATATTTAAATATCCAAATAAAAAACTCTTAGCCAAAACTAAGAGTTTTTAAAGTGGCGGGAATAACAGGGCTCGAACCTGTGACCCATTGATTAACAGTCAATTGCTCTACCAACTGAGCCATACTCCCAAATATTTTAGATAGGGTAGAAAATCTTCACTTGTTCGTTACAGTTATTATTTTAACCAGTTTATTAAATTTTATTAATAGTTTATTAAAAATTATTTATATAAGAATTTAAATAACTTAAAATAAAAATACAAAAGTGGAAAAAGTTGAAACAACAATAAAAGTAGCTATACCACAGTAACTAAAATTAATTTAGCTATGGTGGTATAGCTATATGATAAATTTAATTCTATATAGTTTAAACCTTATATAATATAACTCTTTTAATGTTGAATTATTCATAAAGCTTTTTATCTTTTTTATATTTCTTTACTAAGTTAAAGTATTTTACAGTTTGTATTCCTAAAAATAGAGTAATTAAAATTAATCCCCATAATAGAGTATTTAATAATAAATGATTAGAAGCTTTGTATTTACTTACAAAAGTAATTATTGCAAGAAGTATAGTTGTAAATAAATACATATTTCGTATTGGAGTAAGATATTTTATTAAATCATCATTACTTGTGTGTAGGTTAAAATCCATTCCATCATTTTGCTTTTCTAATATTAGTAATTCTTTGTTAAAACTTCCTGGGGAAGTTGCAATTTTACCGCCATTACTCCATGGTCTAAATTTCATTTTACCAAATGACCAGTTTATATTTATATTCTTTATAAAACTCTTATACCCAATATCGTTTTCTAAAAAATTCTTATATTTTTTTATTTCAGAGTTTGATTTATCAGCAACAAATTCAACGCAGTATATATATTCTGATGGATTGCATTTTTCAAACTCATAGGTTAATTTTCCTACCTTAACAAGTCTATATCCATGTTTAGCCATTTTATTTAACCATTTTTCTTGCCCCTCTAAAAAATCAAAGAAATACTTAAACACTATTTTTTTCATATTTTATCATCCCCTACTATTTTTAAAGAGATATTAAGAACATCATTTAATCGTGCAATTTCATTTTCAACTACGATTTTACCTTTAGATGTTATTAAATACTCCTTTTTCCTACTATCATCTTTACTCTCGTATGGCTCTATCCATCCTTTTTTTAACAAAGTATTAATAGCTCCATAGAGAGTCCCAGCCCCTAATGATAAACGACCACTTGTTTTTAATTCTATAAATTGCATAATACCATAGCCGTGGTTAGGCTTGTATAGTGCCAATAGAATAAAAAGTGTCGTTTCTGTTAAAGCACCACCTTTTACGTTATCTCTCATTTTATTTCTCCTTTATTACAGTAACCTTTATTACGTTTACTGTAATAAGATTATATCAGTAAACGTAATAATTAACAATAAAATTATATATTTATTAAGGCTTACATTAATCCTACATATCTTATCATTTTAAAGATATAAGAGAAGAACTTAAAGTAAATTATGTTGAAATATACAAATAGTTATAACATATAGTATAATTATGCATATATTTATTTACAATTATTATATAACACAAAATAAAAAATAATAGTAAGGGGGTATTTAAAATGATAAGTGAATATACTAATGAATCTTGGTCTATTAGAACATCTAAGGATGAGTTATTAAACTTTATTATATTTACTGGGTGTATGTATAATTTAATTGATAATGAAAATTTTAATGAATCAAATACACCTTGGCCAACTAATCTATCAAATCTAGTTTTTGATGATTTACATATTGAAAAGCTAAAATTACAGTGGAAACTATGGTTTAATGGAGTTATAGAAGAAAGATGTAATAATATTAACCATAATAGAATGAGTATACTTGTTAGTGAAATATATAATGTAAATAATTTTTTAGAGCTGGAATATATTGAGCTTAGGGAATGCTGTAAAAAATCATATCCATATTTCATTGAGTGGTGGGATATGCAAGCTGGAGGTAAAAGTGCGATTTCTTACTATGAAATTATGGGAGAAAATAGATTTTGTGATTATATAGATGAATTAGAATGTGAATTAAATAGAAAAGTTAAGGGATTTAATCTTTATATAGATATAGTATATACGGGAGTACCAGATGTATTAGATGTAAATGATGAATATATTGTAATAACTCCAAATGGATATATGTATTTAACTAAGGATTGGTGGATGAGAAAATTAGCTAAATTAGCATAATAATTCCTAAAAAATTTTAATATAATGCTAATTTAAATAAGACATATTTTAGGGGTATTATCAATGGATTTAGAAAAATGTCCATTATGTGGATGTAATGAAATTGGAGAAGGTAGTTTTGTAGGTTATGGTGGATTAATTAATTCGAATAGTTTAATTCCTAAAACACAAGAAGTAGTAGCTAGTGTATGTACAGAATGTGGATATATAATAGCTATGAGAGTTTTAAAACCTAATAAATTTAAGAAGAAATAATAATATATAGGTTAAAAACTATCCATAAAAAATTAAATGTATGTTATTATAAACTTTATTATTAAATGAAGGGCTAAGAGATATGAATAAGATTTTAATGATAGAAAAAACTAAGAAGTTTGTAAAGAACAAACTATATGGTGAGGGAAGTGGACACGATTGGTTTCACATAGAAAGGGTTTATAACTTAGCTAAATATTTAGCAGAAAAAGAAATAGCAGAAAAAAGACATAAATTTATGGAAGAGTTTTTAAATGAGTTTTATGATGAATGGAGTTTTAGTGGACAAGGTGTTAAATAAAGGGGGGATAAAATGACTACATATTTTTTTACAATTCCATACGGGGCAATTGCAGTATTTGGGATATTGATAGCTGGAGTTGGCTTATTTTTATATAATAAAAATAAGCATAAAAAGTAAACTAATAGAGGATTTAAAATATTTTCATCCTTAGGGATTATCATTTAGGAAATATTTTAAATAATATATATAAATAGGAATTTACATAAGAAAGTGAGTTAGACAGTGATAAAATTTTTAGAACAAATAAGAACTCCTAAGAATGATTTGACGACTTCCAAAAAGATAATAAATTCAATCATAATTTTTCTTCTTGGAATTGGACTTGGAACTTTTTCAAAGTGGCTAGATACTTTAGCTATAGATGATGGTATTTGGTGGCAACATATTTTAGGTATACTAGATTTAGGAAATGTATTCTCTTTACTTGGAGTGTGGATTTTACTTGCAGTATGTATATCTATTTTTAGTAATACACCTTTACGAGCAGGCATTAATGTATTTTTATTCTTTTTAGGTATGTGTGTTAGCTATCATATATATAGTATTATTTTTGCAGGATTTAATCCGATGAATTACATGATGATATGGTATGCAGTAACAATTATTTCTCCATTATTGGCATTTGTTTGTTGGTATGCTAAAGGAAATGGAATTGTACCATTTATTATTAAGGTATGTATAATTACAGTTATGATATTATGTTCTTTTAGTATAGGAATGTGGTATTTCGATTTTACAAGTATAATAAATACAGTGTTTTTTATAACTATATTAGTTGTTTTGTACGATACCCCAAAGGGATCTATATATAGTTTAATGACTTCTATAGTATTGGCATATTTAATCAGATTATTTATATAGTTAAAATAGCTAGATATTGGGTAATTCCCATATGTCTAGCTATTTTTATTGCTTATTTATCATGTAATTATTTAAGATAGTTAAAAAATAAAATATTAAAAAGCATGTGGAGATATAAATACTAAATCATTAACAAATTATTTCTTTTAGTGGACAGTTGTTTAACTATAAGTTCTGCTATAATTAAATTAACAATTGTTATATATTATAATAAAAGGTTGAAAGGGGAAAATATTGTGAGAAATTGTACTGAATGTAATCATAAGTTTACATTTTATGATAGATTAAAATATATTTTAAAAAGGGCAAAACAAAGTAAATGATGCTCAAAAATATGTTTTTTGTGGAGGAGATAGTATGAGAAAGTGTTTAAGATGTAATGAAACTATGGTTGAAGATTATATGTTGAAAACTGAAAATTTTACAGCTCAAGCTTCAGTGTTATTAGGAAAGGGAAGTGGAGTTTTTTCAGATACAAAAGGAAAAGTAAAGGCTACTGTTTGTCCAAATTGTGGTGAGATTTCAATATTTTTTGATAAGTTAGATAAAATTAAGTAGTTTATTTATTTAATATATTGCGAGCTTACAGGGTAGTAATCTAAAGTTATTACTCTATTTTTGTGTATCTGATTTAATATTATAGAAATACTTAAATTTTGTTGAATATTAAGTACTAGTTTGCTATCATTTGTGTTGATGATGATAATATTTTGTCATACTAAATATTTTATTTTAAAAATTTATTCATATTAAAAGGGGGATTTATTATGAAAAAGATTTTCGATAGCTTAATATTTAAGCTAGTACTAGCAGTTACTATTGGTCTTATAGTTGGATTTATATCTTCAGAGTCCGTAATGAACGTAATAGTTACTCTTAAATACGTTTTAGGTCAGGTTATATTCTTCTCAGTTCCATTAATAATCATTGGATTTATAGCTCCATCCATAGCTAAATTAAGACATAATGCTTCTCAATTATTAGGATTTGCAATTGGTTTTGCTTACATATCATCAGTGGGTGCAGCAGCATTTTCTGCAATATTTGGTTACATATTAATTCCAAAATTATCAATCGCTTCAACTACAGGGTCTTTACGTGAATTACCAGAACTTATCTTTCAATTAGACATACCTCAAGTAATGCCTGTTATGAGTGCTTTATTTTTATCTATAATAGTTGGTTTAGCTGTAACTTGGACTAAAGCTGACTTAGTTGAAAAATTTCTAAATGAGTTTCAAAATATAGTTTTAAGCTTGGTTAATAAAGTTGTAATACCTATATTACCTTTCTTTATAGCTACAACATTTGCTAGTTTAGCATATGAAGGTTCTATAACTAATCATCTTCCAGTATTCTTAAAGGTTATAGTTATTGTACTTATTGGTCACTTTATATGGATGTCAGTATTATACCTTATTGCAGGTATCATGTCAGGAAAAAATCCAATGGAAGTTATAAAATATTATGGTCCAGCTTATTTAACAGCTGTTGGAAGTATGTCTTCTGCTGCAACATTACCTGTAGCACTAGAATGTGCTAATAAGTCTAAAGTTTTAAGAAAAGATATATTAGATTTTTCTGTTCCGCTTTGTTCAAATATACATCTTTGTGGTTCTGTTTTAACTGAAGTATTCTTTGTAATGGTTGTATCTCAAATTCTTTATGGTCATCTTCCAAGTGTTGGGAATATGGTTTTATTTATATTATTACTTGGAGTATTTGCAATAGGTGCACCTGGTGTTCCTGGGGGAACAGTTATGGCATCTCTTGGTCTGATAACTAGTGTTCTTGGATTTAATGAAACTGGAACAGCTCTTATATTAACTATATTTGCTCTTCAAGATAGTTTTGGAACAGCTTGTAATGTTGTTGGAGATGGTGCGTTGACTCTTATGCTTACTGGGGTTGCTGATAAGAAGAATATAAAGAGTGATGATAGATCTTTTAATTTATAGTTAGTTTAATTCTTTTATAAATATAATCAAGCCTTACTACATGTATTTTTGTATAAGGCTTGTTTTTTATAGAGGGGTGAGATAGGATGTTTGAATATAAATTTATATAAGTACCATTAAAACAAGGATTTAA
The DNA here is from genome assembly GCF_900002575.1 of Romboutsia hominis. Lineage (NCBI taxonomy): Bacteria > Bacillati > Bacillota > Clostridia > Peptostreptococcales > Peptostreptococcaceae > Romboutsia > Romboutsia hominis. The sequence continues at coordinate 1,008,548 of NZ_LN650648.1, forward strand.
AGTAAAAAAGGCGACCATTTTGAGAAATGCAAAAATATTATTAATGAAGAAGCAAAAAATGGGTGGAGATTAAAATAGCTAGTTATTCCACCAGCAGATAGTAATGGGATGTATTATCCATATTGTTATCAAATAGTATTTGAGAAAGAAATCGATTAATACATAATATTGAGGGAAGAAATAGAAAACCTATGTAGTAAATATGGTATAATCTAGCTAAAAGGAGTAGAAGGATATGAATAATAAATTCAATCATAATTTCTCTTCTTGGAATTGGACTTGGAATTTTTTCAAAATGGCTAGATACTTTAGCTATAGATGATGGTATTTGTTTGTTGGTATGCTAAAGGGAATGGAATTGTACCATTTATTATTAAGGTATCTATAATTACAGTGATATTATGTTCTTTTAGTATAGGAATGTGGTATTTCGATTTTACAAGTATAATCAATACAGTGTTTTTCATAACTACATGAGTTGTTTTATACGATAAACCAAAGGATTCTATATATAGTTTAATAATTTCTATAGGATTGGCATATTTAATCAGATTCTTTATATAGTTAAAATAGCTAGAAATTGGATAATTTTTATCAAGAATAAATTTAAATAAATGTTAAAAAGAGTTAAACTTAGTATACTATATATGAATAGTATGTTAAAAAAATCCAACAGATAATACATTGTCTGTTGGATTTTTTAATTCGTAATATATTAATAGTACTAACAAATATATATTATTTAGTTGCTATTTTAACTGCCATTTCCATAGCTATAGTTGCTATTTTATCTTTTTCAATTAATTTTTCATCATTTGATAAACTTCTTTGGTTCCACTCTTCACTATCTAAATTGTCTGCGGCATAGAAAAAATGAAATACTTCTTTTTCTCTAAAAGAGGCTATTGCACCCACTGCTGAACATTCCATATCTACACATATACATCCTTGTTCTTTTCTTCTTCGAACCTTATCTTTTGTTTCACGATACATTGCATCTGTTGTCCACACTTTTCCTATTGTGTATTTTAATTTATGACTATCTAGTATTTCTATAAATTCATCCATGTATTTAGTATTTACTTTAATTTCATCAGAGGGTGGTGCATAGTGATAGCTCGTTCCTTCATCTCTTATTGCACTATTTGGTATTATAATAGAGCAATCTTCTATTGATGCATCTAGTACGCCACAAGTTCCAAATAATATTATTTTTTCACATCCCATTTGAAATATATCTTCTATTTCTCCTATGCAACATGGAGCTCCTACAGTTGACATGTATAGAGCTATGTCTATATTTTCATAATTTACTTTGTATATTATGTTTTTTCCGTTTGTTCCACTCATCTGTGCTATTTGGGTAGCATTTAATTCTTTTATTATTCTTGTAAAAGTTGTTTTTGAAAAACATGATACAGCTATTTTAGGAAATCCATCTATTTTACTTTGTATATTCCAAGGGTTTATTATAGCCTTTTTATTTTCATCGAACTCATGTAGTACTATATATATATCATCCCTCCAAATTATATATTTTTGTAATTGTAGCAGAATATAGTTTTATCTGCAATATAACTATTTATAAATATTTTTATTTAATATTTTTTATGGTGTCATAACTTTATAGTATCGACACTTATTTTTATGTGTATGAAAATATATGTTTTAGTGGCAATTAGTTTTAGAACGATTATTTAAATAAAAATTAGAGGGATTGAAAGCTGTAAAGAATAAATATAAATAAAATGTTAAATTATAGAGCTTTAATTACAAATAAAGGGGGATTATTTTATATGTTAAAGCATATAGGAACTAAAATAATAAATACAGATAGGTTAGTTTTAAGGAAATATGAAATAAATGATGCTGATGATATGTTTAGAAACTGGGCATCAGATAATTAAGTTTCCAAATTTCTATCATGGGATTCACATAAAGATGTCATGTTTACTAAGTCGCTTTTAGATTCTTGGATTAGAGAGTATAGTGATGAAAAAAACTACCATTGGGCTATTGAATTAAAAGAAATTAATGAAGTTATTGGTGATATTGATGTATTTAATTTAAAAGATAAGCATTCTTCTTGTGAAATAGGTTATTGCTTATCAAGGGCATTTTGGAACAAAGGTATTATGAGTGAGGCATTAAATGCAGTTATTAAGTATTTATTTGATGAAGTTGGATTAAATAGAATAGTAGCAATGCATAATACTAAAAATATTGCTTCAGGTAAAGTTATGATAAAAAATGATATGAAATTTGAAGGTACATTAAGGCAAGCAAGTAAATTAGGTGATAGTTTTTATGACTTAAATGTTTACTCAATTTTAAAATCTGAGTGGAAAGCTTAAGATATAGTTTTTAATATTCAATAATTAAATAGATGTTTTATTACACAAGATATTTAAGTATATTACATATAAAGAGGGCTAAAATTAGCCCTCTTTAATATTTATAAAACTTACTTATTAAGATTATTGTACTTATGCTCAACTAATTCATAAGAAACACATTCACACTTTGAAATTTCCTCTAAAGAATAGCCATAATACTCACTAAATACACTATCATCTAAAAGTATTTCAGCAGCAAATTTATTAGCTTGTTTTTCTAGTTTATCCTTAGATTGAAGTGTATTTCTAGATATAAATAATATATTTTTATCTTCATGAAGTATAGCATGACCAAGTTCATGGGCTGCTACTAAGTTAACTTCCTCATCACAAAGATTACTATCAATACATATAACTTTCTCACCAAATTCTTTAGTATAATATCCTCTAAGATTTCCCTTAAGAGGATAGCGAATATACAGTATATCTAAATAATCCATAAGTTCAAAAGGATTATTAGTTTTATATTTATTTATAAGCTTTTTAGCTTCATATTTAGCATTCATAAAATCTCCCCAATAACATTAATTATTTTCCCCTTAGTTTTGACTCTTGCTTTTTCTTAGCTAAAGTAAGAACAACTTCCATTGATTGTAAGAAACTATCTAGTTCTTCATCAGTCATAGGCTCACCATCAAACATTAAACTACCATGAGCTCCAATCTTTTTAAGCATTTTATCCATTTCTAATTTAACATCAGCTATTCCTTCATCTGATATGTAGTTTTTATCATCAGTTCTAGCAAACAAATAATCAGTAGAAACATTAAAATAATTTGCTAATTTATTTAAAGTTTCACCTTTTGGCTCTCTTATTCCATTTTCATATCTAGATAGAGTTACCTTAGTGGTATCTAATTCTTTAGCTAACTCTTCAAGAGTCAACCCTTTTTCTTTTCTTAAAGCTTTTAATCTCATAGATAAAGTTTCCATTTTTTCACCCACCTTAATTTAATTATAGCAGAAGTAGTCCAAATGTATAACAAAATTATCTAAAAATACAACTTGTTACCATATTTTTACCTTTTGGATAAAAACATGTTGATATTTTACCTAAAGGGTAATACTATTAAATTATCAAGGGAAGTTACCAAAGTTTAAATAAAAATAATCATAAAATATATAAAGGAGTAAATATGGGATATAAAAGAAACTTAAAGGGGTTAAGGGTAAGTAAAGGATTTACACAAAAGGAGATAGCTAAACTTATACATATGTCAAAAGTAACTTATGTAAAAAAAGAAAATGAGAAAAGCTCATTTACAGTTTATGAAGCATTAGATTTAGCTAAAATACTTGGAGTTAGTGTGGAAAGCATATTTTTAGGTAACAAATAAATTATCTAAATATGAAATAAATTTTAATTAAAAAATGGGGGATAAAATGTTTGATTTAAAGGTATTTAAAAGCAGTGAATATGGAGAAATAAGTGTAGTATTTGAAAATAATAAAGAATACTTTGAAGCAACTAAAGTAGCACAAATACTAGGATATACTAATCCTAGAAAAGCAATAAGAGATCATTGTGATAAAGATATGGGGACAATTTATAGGGCAAAAGTAATAACTGGAAAAAATAAAGATGGAAGTTTAAAAACTAAAAATATAAATAAAAAATTTATAGATGAAGCAAATCTATATAGGCTAGTATTAAAATCTAAACTACCTAGTGCAAAGAAATTTGAAAAGTGGGTAGTAGAAGAGATTTTACCAAGTATAAGAAGAAATGGGGTATATATGAATGATGAAACAATAGATGAAATACTTAAAAATCCAGAATTTCTATTAAAACTAGCTCAAAAATTAAAAGGTGAAAAAGAAAAAGTAAAAGCATTAAACAAAGTTATAAAAGACTTTGAACCATATATAAAAATAGGACAAGTAGTAGGGGAATGTGAAGATGCTATAAGTATAGGTGCATTTGCTAAAATGTTAAATTCACTAGGAATAGATATTGGAAGGAATAGACTTTTTTATTGGCTTAGAGTAAATGGATATATTATGAATCAAGGAAATGAAAACCAACCAAAGCAAAAGTATGTAGAACAAGGACTATTTAAAACTCGTCAGTACGTAGTAAATACAAATAATGGTCAAAAGATAAAAGTAACTACTTATATAACAGGGAAAGGTCAAAAATATTTTATAAAAATTATAGGGGAGGAATTTGGATATGAGAAAAATTACAGATTTCATTAAGAAAAAAGAAAAAGAGGTAAACCTACCATTTGGAAGTGATGAGTGTGGTAAGTTTTTAAAAGAAACCTATAAAGAAACTTTAAATGAAGTAGTGGTGCTAGATGATGGTCTATATGAAAAAATAGAACATTACAATAGCATAGTAGATAATATAAACAAGCTTGAAAAAGAAAAAAAGACAATAGAACATATTATTCAAAGTGAAATGAGAGAGTACGAAACAGCATTTTGTAAAGATAGAAAAATAACTTGGAAAAAAGTAATTAAAAATAGTATAGACACTAAAAAATTAAAAGTAGATTATCCAGAAATAATTAAAAATTATACAAAAACAAGTACATCTAGAACTTTTAGAATGAAGTAGGTGAGGTTGTGGCAATATTTAGAAAGATACATACACAGTTTTGGAGAGATGATAAAGTATTAGAAGAATATACTCCAGAATGTAAAATATTTATGGTCTATATTCTTAGCAATCAAAATACTACTCAAATAGGAATATATAAAATAACTAAAAAACAGATAGCCTTTGAACTAGGCTATTCTGTTGAAACTATAAATACTTTAATGGACATATTTATAAATAAATACAAAACTATAAAATATAATGAAGAAACTAGGGAATTGGCCATTAAACATTGGGGAAAGTACAACCTAGATAGAACTGGAAAGCCAATGATGGATTGTATAAATAAAGAGCTAAAAGAAGTAAAAGATAAATCACTTATAAAATATGTAAGTGAGAGTATACCTAAAAAAGAAATAAAAGATTTGTTTGATATGTATAGCAATGGCGACTCGTACCACCATACGTATAACGAGTCGTATGAAAATATAGGACAAGAAAAAGAAGAAGAAAAAGATAAAGAAGAATATAAAGAAGAAGAAGTAAATGATGTAGGTAGGTATGCTAAATTATATGAAGAAAATATAGGATTTGTAAATCAATTAGTTAGTGAGTGGCTAATTTATATAAGTGAAAATATAGATATAGGATTATTTAAAAAAGCTATAGAAGTAGCTACTGATAGAGGACATGTTAATAAAGGGTATATAAATGGCATTATAAATAAGTGGATAGATAACAATATAAGAAGCTTAAAAGATTTAAATGCTTATGAAGTAAGTTCTAAAAACAAAGGGGATAGGAAAAATGGAAAGAGTAGATACATTAAAGAACTTGAAGATGAGTCAATATATCAAAAGCCAAGTGAAGAACAAATCAGAGAAATACAAAGACTCCTACAGTGAGTATAGATGTGTTAAGTGTAGAGATTTAAAATTTATAATAGAAGATAATACTGCCATACCTTGTGAATGTAGGGCTTTAAGAGAGTGTGAAGATATATTAAAAAATAGTGGCATAAGTGATGAGTTTAGGAAAAAGACTTTTAAAAACTTTAATTATGCTTATGATGTTCAGACAATAGATGCTTATTACAAGGCTTTAAGCTATAAAAAGAATTTTAAAAATATAGAAAAGACTAGACAAAACTCTATAATATTTATGGGGCAAGTAGGAAGTGGCAAGACTCATTTATCTCTAGCTATTAGCAATGATTTGATGGATAGTGGAGTAGGTGTTTTGTATATGCCTTATAGGGATGTTATTATATCTCTTAAGCAAAATATTATGGATGAGGAGTATTATAGAAAAGCTATTGGTAGGTATAAAAGGGCTAGGGTACTACTTATTGATGATTTGTTTAAGGGTGGGATTAGCAAAAGTGATATAAATATTGTATTTGAGATTATTAATTTTAGATATTTTAATAATTTGCCAATGATTGTTAGTACGGAAAAGAGTTTTGATGAGCTTGTTGAAATTGATGAGGCTACTGGTAGTAGGATTATTGAGATGAGTAAGGACTATTTGGTGAGTGTTAAGGGGAAGAGGTTAAATTATAGGATATATGGATAGGAGGAACGATTCGTTCCTCTTTGTTTATGCGGTAAATTTATATGAAAATATGGTTGTTTACTTATGTTGTTTTTTTTATGATTATATAAATGACGAGTATTTATATAGGATTAGCATTAACATATGATGTATTTAAATTACGGACAAGGGTTCGGTTCCTCTAGTTTCCAACATTGAAATCCACGAAAATACATTGATAATTTAGTCAATGTATTTTTTTTGTTTATTTATATATTATTTTGGTTTTATCAAACAACAAATGTATTATATTTTTACTTAAAATAAGTAATATTTTGTAAAGACTATTTTGAAGTAATTTTAAATTTAGCCTTTTATTATAAAATTGATTATAAAAAATATAAATATAAAATTAAAATATATATGAGCATGTTAGATAAAGCGTGAGTATTAGATGAAAATAAGGTCTTACTATGTATAAAGATGATAAAGATTACACATATAAGTATAAAAATGGTAATATAAATATAAGGATTAATAATAAATTTATAATTATTTATGATAACAAGGGGATGAATAATAGTTTGGGAGTAAAGATTAAAAAAAAAATACCATTAAAAAAAGATACACATCATAACTTCGATGTCCATTATTACAATGATAAGTATTCTTTTATATATATAGAATTTGAAGATAATGAAAAATTTTATGATAAAATATTTGAATATTTCTTTAATCCAGATAGATTAATAAAATATATTGAAGGAAAGTCAGGAATTAAATTCAACAGAACGAAGAGAGACTACTCTATTTTATATAAACATCTCAGATTGTATATAGATGATTTTAATGAAAGTAAAACTATCAAAGAGCTAGAAAATGAAATAAAATCTATTTTATTGGACGAAGATTTACTTGAGGAAGATGAAGGGGGATTTAAAATAAGATTGGATAAGATAGGAAGAATGGGGGAGTATTTTTTTAGTTGTTTATTAGGCGAGTATTTCGGATTTGAGTGTGTGATACCTAAAATACAGTTGACGTCAGATCCGAATATGAATGTATATGGTATAGATACTTTATACTATGACTTAGCTAGAGACGAAATATTATTTGGAGAATCTAAGTTTTGTAAAAGCATAGAAAATGGTGTAACTTTAATAAATAAATCTTTAAAAACTTATGAACAACAAATATCTGATGAATTCTGGTGCGTTCTAAGTAATCGTTTTTACAAACAAAATTTAAATGTATTCAATGATAAATATGGTGATGTAGCAGAAGTATGTATTAGCTTTGAAGAATTTATAAAGGAAGCAGATATAAAATCTATAGGTATTCCTATATTTATAGCACATGGTAGAAATCTTGAAAAAGATGAAATAATAAGAAAATTATCTAATATAAAAAAAGTGGATTTTTTAGGTGTACCAACAACATATTACTGTATATCTTTACCTATTATAAATAAAAGTAAGTTAGTATCGGCAATAACTATGGGAATAAAGGAAAGGTTGGAGTATTATAATGAGCAGAGAAAACATAATCAATGACATCCAAAAAATAAGAGAAAAGTATATTAGAGAGATACATGTATCTGATAATAAGACTCAAAAAATTAGAGAGTTAGCAGATATTCTTTATACTTTAGATTTAACGGTATATTCTAAAGATTATTCCTTTGATTCTGCATTATATAGTGCTTTATCTGAATCCTATATAGATAGCAATATATCTTTACATCCCGGACAATTAGAAATAATAGATGAAATAGTAAATAATAATGCATTAATAGTAAGTGCTCCAACTAGTTTTGGGAAAACTTTTTGTATATTTGAGTATATAATTCGATACAAACCTAAAACTGTAGTTTTGGTGGTGCCAACATTAGCTCTTGTCGATGAATACTTAAAGAAGATAATAAAAAGATATAATTTTCAGTTTAAAGATTATAAAATACATACTGTGATAGATGATGAAAAAAAATATGATTTTGATAAGTGTAATATATTTATTTTAACACACGATAGAGTAGTTCAAGAAGAATCATATAGAACATTTCCAAAGATAGATTTTTTAGTAATAGATGAAGTTTATAAACTTAAGAAGGATATAGAGGATGATAGAGTTTTAGTATTAAATATGGCATATTATAATCTCTCCAAAATATCAGATAAGTACTTGCTATTAGCTCCATTTATAGATTCGATAGATAATATTGAAGCATTGGAAAATGAACCAAAGTTTTTTAAGTCAAATTATTCACCTGTTGTAAATGATATTAAGACTATAAATATATCAAATGACAATGATAGGTATTTAGAGTGCAGAAAAATTTTAAAGAGTTTTGATAAAGATGATAAAAGTATTATATATTTTCCGACGGTATCAGGTATATATAAATATGTAAATGAAATAATATGTGAAGAACCGATTTTAGAGGATTTAGATGATGATGTGAGAGATTTTATTAAATGGGCAAAAGAAGATATACATGAAGAATGGTGCTTAGTCAAAGCTTTAGAAAGAGGATATTTAATTCATAATGGTCAAATACCCATTGGTACAAGAATGTTTCAACTAGACTTTTACGAAGAGAGTGATACTTATAACACTCTTCTATGTACATCAACCCTATTAGAAGGTATAAACACCACAGCTAAGAATATTATAATTACAAGACCCTCAAGATTATCAGAGAAACATAGTGAAAAAGATGCCTTTACAGCATTTGATTTTTTTAATCTCGTTGGGAGGGCAGGAAGGTTAAATCAACATTTAATAGGTAATGCATATTATTTAAAAGGTAGTAAGGATCCTAAATTTATCAAAGAAGATGCAGTAAAAAGTATTAGATTTGAAATAAATGATGATAGCAAAGATATAGATATTCAAAAAGGTAATATTGAAAAACATCAAGAAGTACAAGATTTTCTTAAAGATTTGGAAATATCGATAGAAGAATATTTATCAGAAGTTGGAAGTAGACTTAGATTTAATACAGTATTAAATATATACATTCGTTATAATAAATATAAAGCAGAATTGTTTGAAGAATTAGATATATTAAGTAATGATTCTAAGAGGGGGAGACTTTATCTAATTAGAATTCTATATAAAATAATAGAAGAAAAAGAGAATAAATTATACTCTAATATTATAAATAATTTACTGAATAAAAGTAGGCCTAAGATAAAATCAGTAGTAAAAAAAACTTTAGATTATTATAAAGGACTTGATATTAATTATGTTATAGCAATAACTATAAGATTAAAAATGAGTTATATAGAAAATGATTTTTATACAAAACTGTTAGTTATAAAATTTTTTATAGTTAATATTGATCCTACATATTCGCATCTTATAGATATACTTAACAATAAAGTAGTATCTTCAATTGAACAATTATATTTTACATCGTCAAGACATAAAAAAATGCTGACTGATTTAGGAATATATGAAAGAGATATTGATAAAATTATATCTATTATAGGAAATGATTTTGATGATGCTACAGAATTGAAATATAAGTTAATTAAGAATAAAAATAATTTAAGAAATTTAAGTTTTATATCTAAGTATGTAATTGAAAAGCTTATACAATAATTAAGATTTTATAGCATTTTAATAATATTATACTTTGATAGCGTATCAAACAAAGCCACATTGATAAATCTAAATAGATAATTATAATAATTGAAGCTAATATTTAAGTATGATAATAATAAAATAGGAAGAGATGAGCAGAGGCACTTATACAGAGAAGCATGTATTAAATAAAATGAGGCTATACCAGTTTTAAGTAAGGCGTTAAATGAAAGGTTAAAAATTAAGTCTAATGATAATCAGTAGATATTTAATAATCTTAGAAATAAGCTAGAGAAAGTAAATAAGGAAATTGAAAATGTACTTAAGGTTATAATGAGTGGTATAGTTAACAATATGATTAAAGATAAGTTAGATAAATTAGAACAAGTAAAGTTAAATTTAGACTTAAAGATAAATGAATTATCTATAGAAAGTAATGATGTAGAATAAGTAGATATAACAGAAGATCAAATTAGAAGTATGTTTGGAAAGTTTAAAGGTTTTATTTTTATTAGAAATTTACCAGAATGTAAGAAGTTTATAAGTGATTATGTTACAGCAGTAATAGTATATAGAGACCATGTTGAAGTGATATTCAATGTGGTCTTTTCTTTTGTTGCTAATGAAAAAAGTCACAATTTATATATAAAAAGGTAAGAAATGAAATTATAAATAGATATATAATAGGAGAATTAATTATAATAATATATGGATAATAAGATGTTAATGATTTATAATAATTTATAGTAATTTATAATAATTTATAAAATGGTTATCAAATAAACATTAATAGTATATAATATAAATAAGAAAAGGGAATAATTTATGATTGAATCACTAGCAGAAAAAATAATAAGAAAGAACTTTGAAGAGGGGAATTATGAAATAACGACCCATGCATTTGAAAGAATGAATGAGAGAATGATAGATATAGATGATGTAGAGAGATGTGTAGTACAAGGAGAAACAATTGAATTTCAAAAGGATATAGATACGAAAGATATAAAAGTATTATTTCAAGAAGATACTGAGGATATTCCTGAATTTTATGTTGTAGTAAAGGCATCATATGATATGCCGTCAATTGTAACAGTATGTAGAACTGATAGTGAAGTTTGGGAATGTATAGATAATGTTTTACGTAGAAAGGAGAGATTTAGAAGATGACGAAAAAATGTTATATATGTGATAGTAATATGAATAAAACTACTACCTCAATTAAAACAGGATGGGGAGAATATAAATTAACGATAGATGGTATCAGTGCAAATGTATGTCCAAACTGTGGAGAAATAACTTTAGAAAGTAAAGAAGCTATAATGATTCAAAAACTTAGTAAAAGTTTATCAAGTATAGATGATAAAGAAAAACCTAATATATTAAATTTAACCGAAGTAGCAGATTTGCTTAGAGTAAGCAATCAAACAATATATAATATGATAAGAGATGGAAGAATTAAAGCATATAAAGTTGGTAGAGAATGGAGATTCTTAAGAAAAGATATAGAAACATTCATGAGTGAAGATGTATGTCACATAGCTGCAAGAGGACAAAAAAATACACTAACAGACAATGATACTAAAATAATCGAGAAGTATCTTTAGTATGAGAAAATATATAAATGATAAAAAACCAGAAATATACGCAGAAGAAATTATACAAGCGTTAAATTTAGAGCCACCTATTGATCTTGAGAAGATATGTGAATACTATGATGTGAATGTTAATAATGAACCTTTAAAAAATGTAGAAGCTATATTGATTATATCTAAGGGAAAAAAGAATATATTAATAAATGAATCTAAATACATTTATAATGAAAGAAAAAGATTCACAATAGCTCATGAAATTGGTCACTTATTCATACCATGGCATGATAATATATCTGGGTGTACTGGTATAGGCAATTTTAATTCTGAGGATAATGTAGAGAACGAAGCAGATTTATTTGCATCAGCTTTACTAATACCTAAAAATGATATAATTAAGGATATAGAAGGAAAGAGTGTCACTTTATCATTAATAGAGGAATTAGCTAGAAAGTATCAAGTATCTTTAGGAGCAATGACTAGAAGGATATTGAAATATACGGATGATAATGTAGTAGCATTATTTTATTTTAAAAATGGTAAAAAGATAGTACAAGCATCATCAGCTTCATTTAGTTCTAGTTTAAAATCAGGCAAAATAAAAGAATCGGCAGCCGATAAGATGATAACAGGCAAAATGTATAAGTCGAAAGTATTACAAGAACATACGTATAATACCTGGTTTAGTGATAGTAAAGAAGGTTATATGATTGTAGAGGAATCATTATATCAAAGTAATTTTGACAGAGTCTTTACATTAATTAGAAAATATACATTTACAGATAATAATGAATCTATATTAGATTTTTAAAATTGTCCGTATTATTCTTATGAATCGTCTCCAACATTGAAATTCACGAAAAACGTATTGATTTAATTGTCAATGCGTTTTTTATTTTGATTATTATAAAGGACATAAAATTGAAGCCTATAATGAGCTATATTTTGTAACAACTATATACTTATAAATAAAAAGGTTTATATAAGATTATATATTAAAATATGCATATTAGTTGGAAATAAAAGAAAGTAACTAGGTATAAATAGATACAGTATCGAAAACTTAGACGTACCTCGTCTCCACCATTGAAATCCACGAAAAAGGTATTGACCATATTTAGTCAATATCTTTTTTTATTTTGAAAATTATTGAAACAAAGTATTATTTGTATTACTATATATAATACAAATAATACTTTATTTTAGTTTCAAATTATTTTAAAATCGAGGTGATTTTAATGATTATTAATTTAAATTTTGAAAGTGAAGTTCCTATTTATTTACAACTTAGAAATGAGATTGTAATAGGAATTGGTAAGGGGGAATTTGTTCAGGGAGAAGGTATTCCTACTGTTAGACAAATGGCTGAGGATTTAGGGATTAATCCTATGACAGTCAATAAGGCTTACGGACTTTTAAAAAGAGAAGGTTTTATCACAATTGATAGAAGGCATGGAGCTAAGGTTAATTTACTTTCTGGTGGAAAGTTGGAGTTTAAGGAAAAGTTAGAAGAAGACTTGAATTTGGTTATATCAGAGGCGAGTATCAAAGGTGTAAAAAAAGAAGAGTTTATGGATATGTGTGAGAATATATTTAGTCTGATGAAATGTGTGTCTTTAGATAGCAAATAGGGGGAAAGAAAATATATGAAGAATTTTATCTTAATGCCTGCATTTATTATGATTACAATTGTGGTTTATTTTACAATGAAGAGTGCAGCCAAACCAAGAAGAAATATATTATTTGGAGTTACTCTTCCAACTGAAGCTTTAAGTGATGATGTTGTTTTAAAGATGATTGATGATTACAAGAGAATAATGAATATATTTACATTAGTAATTATATTAACTGGATTGCCAATAGCTTTTATAAATAAGGAACTTTTATCAGTTTTATATTTGCTTACTTGGAGTTTAGTTACGGCAGAATGGTTAGTTAGGCAACCTTATATACATATGAATAGAAAGCTTAAAAAGTTGAAGAGAGATAATGAATGGTTTATTGGGGAAAAAAGAGTTGTAAGTATGGATACTAAAATTAGTAGGTTATTAAAAGATAAGATGCCTATACCTAATAAGTATATTCTTATACCTTTTGGTATATCTTTGATTCCACTTATTATATCTATAGTTAAGTATGACGAAGATTTAAAGTATGCAACTTTTATAGCAGTTATATTAATGGCTGTATTAGCATTATTATATTTTGTAGGATTTAGAAGTAGTAATAAGCTTAGATTAAAAGTGTATAGTAAAAATAGTGATATTAATTATATTTTGAATAAAGAAGAAAAATACTTAAATTCAATTGCTTGGTTTATTACATCTTTAACTTCAAGTATAATTTTCTTGTTTACATATTTAGTAATTTATGAAGTTATTAATGTAAGTTATAACGTTATAACTATTATAGCTATTTTAGGGGCTATAGTTACTTTTGTAGTATATATTTATACTAATAATAGAATAAAAAGTTTAGAAGAAGAGTTACTTAAAATAGATAAGGAAGTTATTTATACAGATGATGATGAGTATTGGATAGATGGATATAAATATTATAATGAAAATGATTATAACTCAAAAGTAAATCCTAGATTTGGATTTAATACATATACTTACAACTTAGCTACTAAAAAAGGTAAAATATCATATTATTCAGGATTTATAATATATGCAGTGATTTTTATACCATTATTTTTTAATTTATTAAGTATGGAACTTACTAATCATAAGATTAATATATCAAGTGAAAGTATAAGTATTGATTACCCTTATTATGATTATGAATTTAGTGTTAATGATATAGAAGATATTAAATTAGTAGATGAAGTTAGTTTTAAACTGAGAACTAATGGTATAGGTACTGATGAATATTGTAGAGGCAATTTTAGATCTAGAGAATATGGAAAGTGTAGAGTATATATTTACAATAATAGTAAACCATATATCATTGTAAAATTGAAAAATAACTATTTTATATATAACGAAAAAACTAAAGATGAGACTATGGATATATATCATCGGTTAATAGAAAAATTATAAAATTAAACCACATTAAATTCATAGATATTTATCAAAACTGCTTGTGCTAATAATATAAAACTACAAAATAATTTATAGTATATATGGATAGGAGGAACGATTCGTTCCTCTTTGTTTATGCGGTAAATTTATATGTTCATAGTATAGATAATAACATAATGATGAAAGTTTATTTAAGAATCATTACAAATCTAATAACTTAGAAAAATATATATAGCTTATAATGTAAAAATATAAAGACTATAAAAGGAGGTTATTATGGAAAGTTATTTTACAATAGGAAATAATATCATAGAAGGAAAGAAATTTTACCTATACGTAGTATTTTAGAAACTATTGCATTTTCTAGTAATGCCATGTATGTATCATTACCTATGGTAGATACTTCAGAAGGTTTAAATTCAGAATTAGGACCATTTTTAGAAGGTGGAGATGTTTTAGTTCTTTACAAAACAGTTTTTGTAGGAAATTCAGGACAATCATCAAATGACAATGGATATAGATGGTTAAAAACATTTTTAGGACATTTTGGTTATAATGTAGTTCAAGTTCCATTAAAAAATAATGTGCTACATTTAGATTGCGCATTAAGTTTGGTAAGAGATGGACTAATGATTGTATGTGAGGAAGCTTTAATAAATGGTATTCCAGAGGAGTTAAAAAATTGGGATAAGATATCAGTGCCTTATAGTGATGTATCAAGATTAGCTGTAAATGGATTGCCAGTTAATGATTCAGTATATATTTTAGATCCGGAGTTTGAATATATAGGAAAATAACTAATTAGTAAGGGGATAACTGTTGAATATATTGATTTTGAAATTTCAAGAAGTTTAGGAGGATCATTTAGATGTAGTACACAGCCATTATTAAGATATTAAACAGTGATAAAATGAATATTTTAATAATTGTACTTAGAAAAACTTAATCGTGGGTATGAAATAAAAAAAGTTATTAGTAATTTGCTAATATCTTTTTTTATTTTAATAATACTAGCGTAATTATATATATATTTAGTAATAGAAAATAGAAAAATATTTTACAAGGAAAAATTTATATTTTATAAAGATAAGCATTTAATTTCATATTGGTTTTACATTAAAACATTATAATATTTATAAAGATAAATATTAGGAGGGGAATATATGAATAAAAGTAAATTAAAAAAGGGAGTTACACTATTATTATCAGCTATAACTATATTTTTAATAGTGGGATGTACAAATTCAGAAAATAGTAATCAAAATATTTCATCTAGTAATATTTTTAAAGAAATGAAGACTAAAGATATTAATGGGAATACAGTAGATAGTTCTATTTTCTCAGAAAAGAAACTTACATTAGTTAATGTATGGAATACAGGGTGCACTCCTTGTATAGATGAAATTCCAATATTAGATAAATTAAATAAAGAGTATGAGAAAAAAGGTGTTTCAATAAAAGGATTATTATTAGAGTCAGGGGTAGGATTAACTGAACAAGAAAAATCAGTAGTAGAGGAAATATTAAGTAAATCTAAATCAAGTTATCAACAAATTACTATGTCAAAGAATATGTTAGAAGATGATATTTTTAAAAATATAGATGCATTCCCTACGACATTTTTTATAGACAAGGATGGCAATATTGTAGATCAAATAGATGGTTCTAATGATTATGAAGGATGGAAATCTAGAATAGAAGACGTATTAAAAAAGGTTGATGTAAATGAGTAAATTTATAAAAAAAAATAAAATTGGCTTAGCTTTAATAACTTTAGGCATGTTATCATTATTTCTTGGCATTCATAGAGGTGAGCACTTAACTGTAGCCAAAAAATCTAATATTATATGTCTTGAATGCATAGGAATTGGATAGGGGATAGCTATGAATTTAATAACCAAAATAAAATCTAATTTTAGACTAATTTTTCAAATTGTATTTACAGCTTTAACTAACGGTTACTTACTAGGATATATGAATGGTAAGATATATAAAGGGGATAGTAAAAAACTATGTGTGCCTGGGCTAAATTGTTATTCATGTCCAGGTGCAATAGCATCTTGTCCAATTGGATCTCTTCAAGCAGTACTTGGAAGTAGAGATTTTAAAATTTCATTTTATATAATTGGATTTTTAATGATTATAGGTGCATTTATCGGAAGATTTGTATGCGGTTGGCTATGTCCATTTGGATTAGTCCAGGATTTATTATATAAGATTCCCGGAATTAAGAAAATAAAAAAGGTACCTAATGATAAGTATCTAAGGATTTTAAAATATATTATATTAGTAGTATTTGTAATTATATTACCATTATCCATATCTAACTATTCAGGTGATGGGAAACCATGGTTTTGCAAATTAATTTGTCCTTCTGGGACACTGCTTGCAGGTATACCGCTTATATCAATGAATAGTTCACTTAGACGTATAATAGGACCTCTATTTGCTTGGAAAATGCTAATTTTAATAAGTATTATTGTTTTATCGATTAAGATATACAGACCATTTTGTAAATATATATGTCCTTTAGGAGCTATATATGGTTTATTTAATAAATATTCTATTTATAGATATGAAATAGACTACAATAAATGCACAAAATGTAATTTATGCCATAAAAAATGTGATATGAATGTAATTGTGCATGAGACACCAAATAGTGTAGAATGTATAAGATGTGGAAAGTGTATAGACGTATGTCCTAAAAATGCAATAACAACTACTTTTTCTAAATCTAAAGGTTTAAATGAGAAGTTAAATATTTAAAATTTACTAATGGAAAGTATAATATATTAGATTATGTTTTGTCTATATTAATTAAAATAATAATGAGGTTATTAAAAGTGAATGCAAAGATATTAATTGTAGAAGATGAAAGAGATATAAGGGAAGGAATAAGTGAATATTTATCTGAGGTTGGATATGAAGTTATGGTAGCCGAAGATGGACAAGAAGGAATTGATTTATTTAAGGGAAGTAAATTTGACTTAGTAGTATTAGATATAATGCTACCAAAATTAAATGGATTTGGTGTTTTAAATCAAATTAGGGAAATAAGTAATGTGCCAGTAATGATGTTAACTGCTATGAGCGATGATTATACTCAAATTATGAGCTTTAATGAAAAGGCGGATGATTATATAACTAAGCCTTTCTCTGTAATAATACTTCATAAAAGAATAGAGGCACTATTAAGACGTAGTCAAGATGTAGAAAATACAAACAAATGGGTGTATAAAGATATAGAGGTAGATTTCTTAGGTTTTTCAGCAAAAAAGCAAGGAGAATCAGTAGATTTAAAGCCAAAGGAAATTAAATTATTGGAGCTATTATTAAAATATAAAAATCAAGTATTAACTAGGAGTCAAATATTAGATAATTTATGGGATATTGATGAAGCTCCAACTGATCGTGTAATAGATGTGTATATTAAAAACCTTCGTAAGAAGTTGTTGATAGACTGTATTGTAACAGTTAAAGGAATTGGATATAAGTTTGAGGAGCAGATATGAAAAAATTAAAGCTATTTCAAAAAACTTATTTATTTACAATGATATTAATGGGGATAATAATTATTATCTCTCATACTTTACTATATATGCTATTACCTACATTTTATATTAATAAAAAGCAACAAGACTTAGAGAATATTAGTAGGCAATTGATAGAAAAGTTAGAAGACAGTGATGAAAATGCTAGTAAGAGTATAGCAAAAGATTTTGCTAATAGATATAATGTTAATATTTCATTAACCATAAAAGATGAAACCTCCGTATTTGAAGGTATTAAGCAAGCTGATGTGTATATAGAGCCTGAATTAATTAATGAAAAATCTTTAATAATTCCTGAAGTAGAAAAAGATATAAACTCAGAAGGACTAAATAATTTACCTAATGAAATAAAACAAAATGCTAATTACTTAAAGGCAAAAGGCAACTCAATAATTACTAATAAAAAATTTAATACATCAGATAATATAAATGGATCCGTAAAAATTGTAATGGATTTACAGTCTTTTAAAGAAGCTAGAAGTGTTGTATTTATGATATTACCATATTCTATAGGGATAAGTTTAGTTATTTCACTATTTGCATCATACGTTTATGTAAAAATAATAACTGATCCAATAAAAGAAATATGTGAAATAACAAAAGAAATGAAGGACTTAAATAAAGATGTTTATTGTAATATAAATACAGGTGATGAAATAGAATTATTAGCAACCAATATAAATAGTTTATATAAAACCCTTTGGAATACTATACATTCTTTAAAACAAGAAATTGAAAATGTAAGTAAATCTGAGCAAAGTAAAGTAGACTTTTTAAGAAGTGCTTCTCATGAACTTAAGACACCTCTTATGAGTATTCATATAATGTTAGAAAATATGATGCTTAATATTGGGAAATATAAAAATCATGATGTTTATTTACCTAAATGTAAGGATGCAGTGGTTGATTTAAGTAACATGGTTCAAGAGATACTAGATACATCAAGGCTAAATACTTTAAGTGAGCATAGTGAATATAAAATTATAAACATAAAAAATGTATTAGAGAAAACTATAGAGCCATATAAAATCACAGCAAAATATAAGAATATTAACATGAGCGTTGATTATTCTAATTCATTAAATATAAATACAGATGAAAGTTTATTAAAGAAAGCTTTATCAAATATTATTTCTAATGCAGTAAACTATACAGATTCAGGAAAAAATATAAATATATACTTTAACAACAATTCATTGATTATAGAAAATGAATGTGATCCAATTTCAAAAGAACATTTAGAGCGAATATTTGAAGCTTTTTATAGAGCGGAATTTGATAGAAATAAAAATACTGGAGGAAATGGATTAGGTCTATATATTGTTAAACAGATATTAAATACATTAGATATACCATATTCATTTGATGCTACTGAAACAGGTATGAAATTTACTATGACTTTTAAATAATATAATCGTATAGAAACTATTAAAGAACACTTAGCAGTGTTCTTTTTTTTATAAATAGAAGAAGAAATATATAAAATACACATGATTAGTTATTTAATTTTATATTTGTTTCACATTGGAATTATATTATTTAGCTATAAACAAAAGAAATATTATTTAAGGAGGAGAAATAATGGACGTACTAAAGAGAGCTTGGTTATATATAACTAGGAAGAAGAAGAAAAGTTTAATAATGCTATTTATATTATTTGCAATAGCTACAGCTATATTAAGTGGTATAGCAGTAAAAAAAGCTACAAATATAGCAAAAGAGAATGCTACCTCAGGGTTAAGCAACTTCTTTAGTATAAATTCGCAAAGAATTTCAAGAAAAACTATAGAAGAGATATTAAAGATTAAGGACATTAAAAACTATAATGCATCAATAGATGGTGGAGGAAATATTGATGGGCTTAAAAAAGTAAAACCAACTAAAGAAGCACCATATGACTATGAAGGATTAGAAAAAACTTTTATAGCAACTGGAAATGATAATACAGAATCAGATCTTAAGTTTGTTAATAAGAGTATTAAATTAGTTGAAGGAAGGCACATAAAGCCTGGAGATAAAGGTAAAGTGCTAGTACATAAGAGTTTAGCTAAACTTAATAATTTAAAGATAGGCGATAAATTAACTATAAATAAAATGCATGGAAGAGATAGTCATGCAGTTCCAGGAAAAGGTCAAGATCAAATGACACTTGAAATTGTTGGTATATTTGATAATGTAATAGAAGAAGCAGAAAGAGAAGGGACTTATTTAGATTTAATAGAAAATTATTTATTAACTGATAATAATTCTATACAAGAGTTTTATGGATATACAGATAATGATGATGTATTTTATACAACAAGTTTCTATGCAGATAAGAATACTAATATAGATTCTGTTATATCTAAGGTAAAACAATTACCTATAAACTTAAATGGTGCAAGAATCGACAAGAGCGGGGATATATTCCTTGCATTATCTAAGTCATTTGAGACAATGGATAAGATTGTAAATATGATGTTAATCGGAAGTACAGTAATCGGTGTAGTTATATTATCACTAATATTAACATTTTGGATTCAAGGAAGAATTCATGAAACAGGAATATTATTATCTATTGGAGTTTCAAAGTTTAAGATAATAGCACAATATATAAGCGAATTATTGATAATTAGTGTATTAGCATTTAGTTTATCATATTTCTCAGGACAATTAATAGCTCAAAATGTTGGGGATTCATTAATGCAAAAGGCAGCAAATGAAACTGTACAAAGTATAAAACAAGAAGCTGGATTTGCTTTAGGAAATGACCCTGACACTAAGATGCTTACTTACACATCAAAAGATATAGAAGTTAAAATAACCCCTAAAGAAATGATCTATGTATGGGCTGTAGGATCAGCAGTTATAACTGCATCAGTAGCTATATCATCATTATCTATAATACGTTTAAAACCAAAAGAAATATTATCTAAAATGAGTTAGGAGTGAAGGATATGTCTATTTTAAAATTAAATCAAATTGATTATTCATATAAAAATGGAAAAAATGTATTAAAAAATATAAATATGGAATTTGAGCAAGGTAAGTTCTATACAATTTTAGGTACATCAGGAGCTGGGAAAAGTACATTATTATCCTTATTAGCAGGATTAGATGAACCTAAAAATGGTCAAATTTTATTCAAAAATACAGATATAAAAGAAAAAGGATATGAATACCATAGAAAAAATAATGTATCTTTAGTTTTTCAAAATTATAATTTAATAGATTATTTAACACCATTAGAAAATATAAAAATAGTAAACCCTAAAGCTACCGAAATGGATTTAGAGGTACTTGGACTAAAAGAAGAAGAGATAAATAGAAATGTTTTACAATTATCAGGAGGGCAACAACAACGTGTTGCAATAGCAAGGGCACTAGTTGCTAATTCACCTATAATATTAGCAGATGAGCCAACTGGAAATCTAGATAGTGATACGGCAAGTGAGATTGTAGAAATATTAAAATCAAGTGCACATGAACATGGAAAGTGTGTAATTGTTGTAACTCATAGCAAAGACATGGCTAAAGCGGCTGATGTGATATTAAGATTAAAAAATAGAGATTTAGTAGAAATTTAAATTTATAAAAAGGAAGATTAATTATGAGAAAATATAGTAAACAAAATAAGAATTTTATAGTTGTAGTATTATATGTTATATCTTCAATTACAGCTATATATACATTATTTAGTATATATAATTCATATATATACATTTCGGGACTTGTAAACAACAATGGTTTAGTTATAAGTGAACAGTTAATGAGTGTTGTATCTTATTATATAAATGCATCTATGCCATATGTATTTTATACTATAGCTATTTGGGGGATAGGTTATATTATATATAAGCTAGATAACTTAAAAATGTATGAGACAAATAGTGAAGATAATCAGGTAGAAAAGGATATTAATATAGAAGGAGCTGAGGAAGATTTAGATTCTTTTATAAATGAATTGAAAAGCGATAACATTCAATAATAAATGAAAAGCTAATAAATCATATAAATAATGAATGTAAGATCATATACAAGAAATAAATAATAGTTAAGAAAATAGTAGATATGATTTATGAGGATCGTCTTTACCATTGAAATACACGAAAAACGTATTGACTTAATTGTCAATGCGTTTTTTATTTTAGTTATTATAAATAATACAAATTGAAGTCTATAATGAGCTATACTTTGTAACAACTATATTAGATTATATAGAAGATGATGTACTTGAAAAACATATTATTGAAAGTGTAATTAATGGACATATATTACTTATAGATATATTAATTGAAAATAAAATTTTAAATAAATGGACAGAGTTAGATAACTAAAAATTAATCTATATTGAACTTAACTCCCATGCCTAAGATGAATTTCTTAGGTATGGGAGTTTCTCATGAAATTAAACCACATTAAATTTATAGATATTTATCCAAACTGCTTATGCTAATTGAATATCACTATTAATGACATATATATTATAGCCTAAATCCTAATAGCTACTTTAAAAGTAAATTATTAAATGAATTGTATAGTAGTGAATTATACTAAAAAAGAATTTATAGAATGAATAAATTTGCTATTTATTTTTAAAGTTAATATAGTATAATATAGTTGTAAGAAAAATAAAAAGAAATCACAATCTAGTCATGTAGAGTAGTGATTTCTAGTATAAATTATTTTTATTTAATTTAAAGTAAAACTTTAAACCACTTTTTCTACGGTTAATAGATAAGTGGTTTTTTATTTTATAAGGAGACATAAAAACTTAGAATAAGCAATTACATAATTAAGCGTAAAGACTCTACAAAAAACATATCAAAAAACAAGAGGAGTAAAATATGAAGGAAGAAATAACAAAACCATTAGGAGAAACAACTTCAGAAAAAATAATAAAGTTAATAGTAGATGAAAACCTAAAAATAGGAGACAAATTACCAAATGAATATGAACTAGCAGATAAATTAGGTGTAGGTAGAAGTACAATAAGAGAAGCGATAAAAGCATTAGTATCAAGAAATATACTAGAAATAAAAAGAGGTTCAGGAACATTTATAAAATGTGGGGTAGCAGATGATCCATTAGGATTAATGTTTGTAAAAGACAAACTAAAACTAGCAGTTGACTTATTAGAAATAAGATTTATGATAGAGCCTAAAATAGCAAGTTTAGCAGCTATAAATGCAACTAAAGAAGATATAGAAGAGCTATCAAAATTATGTGATGAAGTTGAAGAACTTATATTAAATGGAATACCACATATGGAAAAAGATATAGAATTTCATACAGCAATAGCTAGAAGCAGTAAAAACTTAGTAACAACAAGTTTAGTTCCAATAATAAATAAATCTATAGCAGTATTTATAGACGTTACAAATACACAATTAAAAAATGAAACAATAGAAACTCATAAAGAGATTTTAAATGCAATAAAAAATAAGAATGCAAATGAAGCACATGATGCTATGTTACTTCACTTAGCATACAACCGTAGAAATATAAATAGGATAGTAGCTGAAAAAAATTAAATAAATAAAACAAAAATACGTCTGATTAATCAGATGTATTTTTGTTTTTATATTTAATTATATGCTGATTAAAACTACTTAAATACCTTAGGAAAAAGTTTTTACGAAAAAAATAGATAAAATATTGTAAAAATACGTCAGACGTGTTAATATTAAGTAAAGAAAGACGTCAGACGTATTATAAAAACCAATAAGGAGAGTAGGATATGATTAGTCAAGAAGTTAGAAAAATAGCTCCTGAAATGGATCCTTTAAGGAGAGGTATGGGATGGAGTGTAGATGATTTATCTAAGCCACAAATAATAATTGAAAGTACTTTTGGAGATAGTCATCCAGGAAGTGCACACCTTGATATATTTGTAAATCAAGCTATTAAAGGTGTTAATGAACTTGGAGGAAAAGGTTCTCGATTTTATGCAACTGATATATGTGATGGTCAAGCACAAGGCCATGATGGAATAAATTATTCTTTAGCATCAAGGGATACACTAGCAGCGTTAATAGAAATACATGCAAATGCAACACCTTTTGATGGTGGAGTATTTATCTCAAGTTGTGATAAGGGTGTTCCATCTCATTTAATGGCAATAGGTAGAGTAAATATCCCATCAATAGTTGTTACTGGTGGTGTTATGGAAGCTGGGCCTAATTTACTTACATTAGAGCAAATAGGAATGTATAGTGCTATGTATCAAAGGGGAGAAATAACAGAAGAAGAGTTAACATATTACAAGCATAATGCATGTCCTTCATGTGGTGCATGCTCATTTATGGGAACAGCCTCAACAATGCAAGTTATGGCAGAAGCATTAGGATTAATGTTACCAGGAAGTTCTTTAATGCCAGCAACATGCAAAGATTTAGAAGATGTAGCTAAAGAAGCAGGACGTTATGCTGTTAAGTTAGCTAAGTTAAATTTAAAGCCAAGAGATATAGTAACTTATAAATCTTTTGAAAACGCTATTATGATTCATGCAGCAATCTCAGGTTCAACTAATTCATTATTACACATACCAGCAATTGCACGTGAATTTGGAATAGATCTTGATGCAAATGAATTTGATAAAATACATAGAAATATACCGTACTTACTAGACATCAGACCTGCTGGAAAATGGCCAGCAGAGTACTTCTACTATGCTGGCGGAGTTCCTGCAATAATGGAAGAAATAAAAGATTATCTACATTTAGATGTTATGACAGTTACAGGAAAAACATTAGGTGAAAACTTAGAAGATTTAAAAATAAATGGGTATTATGAAAAGTGTGATGAGTATTTAAGTAAAGTTGGATTAAAAAGAGAAGACGTAATACGTAAAAATACAAATCCAATAGGTGACAATGGTGCAATAGCTATACTTGGAGGTAATCTAGCACCAAAAGGAGCCGTTGTTAAGCACTCTGCAGTTCCAAAAGAAATGCACAAAGCTATATTAAAAGCTAGACCATTTGATAGTGAAGAAGAAGCTATAAATGCAATATTAACAAAAGCTATAAAGCCAGGTGATGCAGTTATCATAAGATATGAAGGTCCAAAAGGAAGTGGAATGCCTGAAATGTTTTATACAACAGAAGCTATATCATCAGATGAAGAATTATCAGCGAGTATAGCATTATTAACAGATGGAAGATTTTCTGGAGCATCTAAAGGTCCTGCAATAGGGCATATATCACCAGAAGCTGCAGTAGGGGGACCAATAGCTTTAGTTTGTGAAAATGATTTAATAGAAATTGATATACAAAGTAGAACGTTACAAGTTATAGGAATTAATGGCAAGGAATGTAGCTTAGAAGAAGTTGAAAAAGTATTTGAAGAACGTAGAAAAAATTGGGTTCCTAAAGAGGAAAAATACAAATCAGGAATACTAAGCATATATTCTAAAAATGCAGTTGATCCAATGTTAGGTGGATATATGAAATAATTAAAAATTAATTATAAAATGGGGGAAAAATATGTTAACTGGACCATTATTAATAGGTGTATTTTTATTAGCAATCGCTATATTACTAGTTTCAATAATAAAGTTTAGACTTAATGCATTTATAGCATTATTAATAACATCATTAGTAACATCTATTTTAGTTGGAATGCCAATAGGAGATATAGCCTCTACTATCTCAGGTGGATTTGGATCTACATTAAGTGGAATTGGGATAGTAACTGGATTAGGTGTAATGTTAGGAAAGTTTATGTTTGAATGTGGAGCAATAGAAACTATATCTAATGCAATACTTAATAAGTTTGGTGAGAAAAATAGTCCAGCAGCAATAGCTATATCAGGATTTTTAACTGGTATACCAGTATTTGGGGATGTAGTGTATATAATGTTTGCACCTATGTTAAGAGTTTTATCTAAAAAAACTAATATATCAATGGTAACATTTGCATGTGCAATATCAGTAGCAACTACTTGTACATATTCATTAGTAATACCTACACCAGCACCACTTGTTGTTTCAGAAAGTTTAGGAATTGATGTAGGAATATTCTTTGTATATGCAATTTTAACAGCTTTTGTAGCAACAATTACAGGTGGTATATTATATGGCAAGTTTTTAGATAAGCAAGATAAGAAAAATGGACATTTCTATACTTTTGAAGATATAGAAGAGATAGAAGATGAATTAGAAGCTACTAAAGAAACTAGACCTATGCCATCTTTCATGAAGTCTTTATCAATCTTATTAGTTCCAATAATGCTTATACTTTTAGGAAGTTTTGTACCTTTAGCATTAGGAGATAACAATTCGGTAGTACCTTTAGTTAAGTTCTTAGGAGATAAAAATGTTGCAATGTTGATAGGTGTTATATATGCAGCGCTTATATCAAAACCATATATAACTAGAAGTATATCTGATATTATGAATGACGCAGCTGACCAAATTGGTCTTATATTACTAATAACTGGAGCAGGTGGAGCTTTCGGAAAAGTTTTACAAGCAACAGGGATAGCAGATTATATAGCTGGTTCATTATCACAATTTAGTATACCAATATTACTACTTTGTTTCTTAATATCTCAAATTATACGTTGTGCACAAGGTTCAACAACAGTTGCGCTTATGACAACAGCATCTATATTAAGTGGAACAATAGCAGCAAGTTCTGTATCTCCTATATTATGTGCAATAGCAATATGTGCAGGTGGAATAGGTTTATCACTTCCAAATGATTCAGGATTCTGGGCTATAAGTAGATTCTTTAAAATATCAGTTCAAGACACTATAAGAGGTTGGACAGTAGGTGGATTTATAGCAGGTTTATCAGCACTTGCATTTATATCTATACTATCTTTATTCCAAAACGTTTTACCAGGTCTTTTGTAATTAGTTTTTAAATAAATGGGAATCTCAAAATTAATATATAATTATTTGAGATTCTCTTTTTAAATATATAAATTTAATCGGAGGAATTTATTATGAAAAAGATGAAAGTTTTAAAAGCACTACAAGAGTGTGGCGTAGTTGCTGTTGTTCGTGGAAATACAAAAGAAACAGGAATAAACATTGCAAAAGCTTGTATAAAAGGAAATGTAAAAGCAATAGAAGTAACGTATACTAATAAATTTGCAAATGAAATAATACGTGAATTAAGTGAAGAATTTAAAACTCAAGACGATGTAGTAATAGGAGCAGGAACAGTACTAGATCCTGAAACTGCGAGACTTGCTATATTACAAGGAGCTGAATATATAGTATCGCCATCATTTAATTTAGAAACTGCTACTTTATGTAATAGATATAAAGTAGCTTACATACCAGGAGTTATGACTATAAATGAAATAGTTTTAGCACATGAAAGTGGAGTCGATGTTATAAAATTATTCCCAGGAAGTGCATTTGGACCAAGCTATATAAAAGCTATAAAAGGACCACTTCCATATGCAAATGTAATGGTAACTGGAGGAGTTAACATAGATAACTTAGATGCATGGATAAATGCTGGAGCTGATTTAGTAGGAATAGGTGGAGAGTTAAATACTATCGGAGAAGAAGGTAAATTTGATGAAATAACATCAATATGCAAAAAATATATAGAAAAATTAAACAAAGCAAGAGGATAATAAAATGAGAGTAGCTGGATTTGGGGAAATAATGCTTAGACTAGCAACTAATAAAGGTTTTATGATATCTAATACAAACAACTATAATGCAAATTATGGTGGAGGAGAAGCAAATGTTTTAATATCTTTATCAAAGTTTGGAATAGATACAAAAATGATAACAAAAGTTTCTAATAATGACATTGGAGAAGGAATCATAAATTATTTAAATAGCCATAGAGTAAATACTAGCCAAGTTCAAAAAGGTGAAGAAAGAACGGGAATATACTTTTTAGAAGTAGGAAGTGGAAATAGAGCATCAAAAGTAATTTATGATAGAGCAAACTCAGCATTTAGTAATATGAAAGTTACTGATTTAGATATAGAAAAAGCTTTAGAAGATGTAGATTTATTTCATTTTTCAGGAATAACTTTAGCTTTATCTAAAGAACTAAGAGAATTAACTATGAATATACTAAAGCATTGTAAAAAGAACAATATATTAGTAAGTTATGACTCAAATTATAGAGCAAAGCTTTGGACTATAGAAGAAGCAAGACAAGCTACATTAGAGATATTGCCTTTCGTAAATATACTATCAGCAGGGATATTAGATGCTGAAAATATATTAAAGATGAATTGTGAATATGAAGATAAGTATGAAAAGTTAAGTCATTATTATAATGAAATAAATAAGATTTATCCAAATATAAATCATATGTTTTCATCCATAAGAACTATACAATCAGTATCAGTAAATACTTTACAGTGTAATTATTATACTGAAGGAAAGTTTTATACATCTAAAGAATATATTATAGATGATATAGTGGATAGAGTAGGTGGAGGGGATGCCTTAACTGCTGGAATACTATATTCTATATTAAATAATAAAGAAGCTGAGTACCTGGTAGAATTTGCAACCGCATCATCAGTTTTAAAGCATAGTATATATGGAGATGCAAACTTAGTTAATGTAGATGATGTAGAAAACTTAATGCAATATGGAGCTGGAAAAATAGCTAGATAATCTATATTTTTATATAGAGAATCGTGGGTATTATTGTATAGCAAAGTAAAGTTGAAAAATAACTATTGTATATATGTTATGATGATAATGGAAGAATGATTATATGACTAAATAAAAGTAAATTTTACTCCCATGCCTAAGATGAATTTCTTGGGTATGGGAGTTTCTTATAAAATTAAACAACGCTACATTCATAGATATTTATCCAAACTGCTTGTGTTAATAATATAAAACTACAAACCCATACAGCCTTAGTACTTATAGCAATAGATATTAAAGTACCTGGAATAGCTCCTAATGCAAAAGAGAAAGTAAGACATGTAAAAATAATTAACTTTCTTATAGAATCTTTACTTTTTTCGTCTAATGCACTATATAATAATTGACCAACATTTCTAATATTTCCTGTACATATAGTTGTGTTAAATGCAATACCAAGGCATTCTCTAAATAAACACAGCTGATATCCCATAAAAAAAGAAACTAGATTAGTAACAATAATATCCGGGAAAGAAGTAGGTATGAGTCCTATAAAGAATAGTGCAATTGCTTCTAAGATTAGGGCTAGTTTTCTCCAATCTCCTTTAAATTTATGTATTACAAGTAGAGCTTTAACTAGTTCACTAAATGCAGCACCTAATATACAAGCAACAATTGGAATAAAGTAGCTTAGTGCACCTTGCCACTGACCAAGTGCTATGTTAATTCCTAATTTAGACATATTAGCAGTGTGCATATTAGCCAATATATGATGCCTTGTAATGTAGGTATATCCATTCATATACCCTCCAACAATGGTTACTATCATTATAAATATAGGTTTTTCCCAAGGAGGGACTTTCTGTTTTATTTTATTATTTTTCATATAATTTTACCTCTTGACATGTGAATATCACTATTAATTACATATATATTATACCCTAAATTATGATAGTTCTTTAAAAATAAATTATTAGTATGATTAAAAGCATTTAGTATTTTAACTTACGATATTTGAAAATTAAAATACAGGATAAAAAGGCAAAAGACAACTTACATATTTATATCAATAAGAATAAGCTACTAATAAAGACTTTCTATTAATGGAGGTATTTGTATGGGATATTATGTTAAAGTAGAATCAAATGTAAAACTTTACGTAGAAGATCTTAACCCAGAGGGGAAGAAGACAATCTTGTTTTTGCACGGGTGGCCAGGGAGTCATAAATTGTTTGAATATCAGTTTAATCAGCTTCCTAAAATGGGATATAGATGTATTGGTATAGATCAGAGAGGATTTGGTAAGTCAGATAAGCCTTATGAAGGTTATGACTACAATCGATTGTCAGACGATGTTAGATGTGTGGTTAATGCATTAGGGCTACATAATTTTACACTGGCAGGACATTCAACTGGAGGAGCTATAGCTATCAGATACATGTCTCGCCATAAAGGATACGGAGTATCTAAACTTGCTCTTTTTGCAGCAGCAGCTCCTAGCCTTATCAAACGTCCAAATTTTCCATATGGTTTAGAAAAAGAGGAGGTTACCAAAATTATTGAGGGAACATATACTGATCGTCCTAAAATGTTGAGTGATTTTGGTGACATTTTTTTCTTTCAGTATATAACTAAACCATTTTCTGATTGGTTCTTGCAATTAGGCTTACAGGCAGAAGGTTGGTCAACAGCAGCCATTGCAAATACTTGGATAAATGAAGTGTTATTTACTGATCTAAGAGAAATTAATGTTCCAACTTTAATTATTCATGGAATTCATGACAAGGTTGTTCCATTTTCACTAGGCAAAGTACAAAATCAAAGTATTAAAAACTCAAAGCTTGTACCATTTGAATTTAGCGGTCACGCATCGTTTTATGATCAGCAAGAGAGATTTAACGAAGAATTGGTAAAATTTATTGAAGAATAAAGTTTTGTATGAGTAAATCTAGCATGGTATTGTAAAAATATATATAGTTTTAATGAGATTATTAATATTGATGAGTCTATTGGTAGTAGGACTATTTAAGATGAGTAAGGGGTATTTGGTAAGTATTAAGGGGAAGAGATTAAATTATAGGATAAATAAAGAGGAACGATTCGTTCCTCCTTATTTATACGTAAAATAGAATTTACCAAGTTTTATGTATGATGGCAGTATTTTGGTAAAAATCAATTTTGGTATACTAGTTACATCAATTAAAAATTATAGATAATTTTTTAATTTACTCTTGTTATCATTGTATTTAATTATAGGCCCGGTGTAATATCTATCACATTTTAAAGCATCAAATACCATATTCATTAAAACTAATTTATACTCCTCATCATAACAATATAAATACAATCCTTCCTTTTTTAAAACATAAGAAATAGGAAATACTTCCATGACAGTATTTTCAAGCTGTAACTTTACAAAAGACTTATCATCTATAGCATCCTCAATTACTTTATATACATCTTTTTTATTAATACTTTGGTCTTCATCTAAGTCTATTATAAATATTTCTTTTAATTTTTCTAATATTTTATTACATCTATCAGAGTCAACAAGCCTAAATTTTTCAATAAGATCTGTCTTTTTTAAGTCTGGTTTTATATGCTGAGAAATATATAGTGATAATATTAAATCTTTATAATCATTGTCAGTTAGTATATATTTAGCTATTATATAATTTTTATCTATTTCTACTCCACCATTTACACCTCGATATGAAATTATAGGAATACCCAATAGCGATAATTTATCTAAATCTCTCTGTATAGTTTTTTCACATACATTAAACATCTCTGCTAAATTCTTTATTGTAGTTTTAGAGTTGATTTTTAATAGATAAAAAAGTATTTCTAATAATCTCATATCTTTCTCCTTTTAATCAATTACTTATTATTTTTTAGCCACTCAATAGCACAATAAGCATGCATTGCTGATCCTGTAACCATTATATCCTCATTAAATACAACTTTATTATTATGCATAGGAAGTCCATATAGTGGATTTTCTTGTTCAGTACCTGCACCTAGCATAAAGTAAACACTTGGAACTTCATATGAGTAAGATGCAAAATCTTCAGATCCCATACCTCCACCTTCAAATGAAACAACAGATTTTTCTCCAACTAAATCTTTTACATAGTTTCCAAGTTCATTAGCTAAATTTGTATCATTTGTAAGAGGTGGAACAGAAGATAATTCTATAAGTTGTGCTTGTCCTCTAAACATTTGTGCTGTTGAAGTTACTATTTCACTCATTCTATTAAATATAAATTCTCCTAATTCCTTATCTAAACTTCTTATTGTACCTTCCATAACAACTTCTTCAGGTATTATATTTGGAGCATCTCCACCAGCAAATTTACCAATTGTTAGTACTGCTGGTTTAGTTGGAGATACTTCTCTACTAATTATCTCTTGTAAAGATAAATATATATGAGAAGCAATATTTATAGGGTCTACGCCTGTTTCAGGAAGAGCACCATGGCATCCAGTTCCTTTTACAACTATTCTAAATCTAATACATCCTGCTATACTAGTTCCTAATCCATATAATACAACATTTGAAGGTGTTCCAGAGTGAACATGCATAGCCATAGCAGCATCAACTTTAGGGTTTTCAAGTACACCTGCTTTTAACATATTTTTAGCCCCAGTAAATCCTTCCTCATCTGGTTGGAATACTAATTTAACTGTACCTTCAATTTGATTTTGGTTTTGTTTAAGTAGCTTAGCTGCTCCTAAAAGCATTGCAGTATGCATGTCATGACCGCAAGAATGCATACATCCATTTGTTGATTTAAAATCACACTCAGTAGCTTCATTCATTGGAAGTGCATCCATATCTGCTCTTAATAAAAATGTTTTTCCTGGTTTATTTCCTTGTATAGTAGCTATTATACCACTTTCACAAATTTCTTTTGGATTATATCCAAATGATTTTAATGTATTTATTACAAAAGCTTTTGTTTTAGGTAATTTAGCTCCAACTTCTGGATTACTATGAATTATTCTTCTATAATTTACTATTTCATCTTTTATTAAATCTGCTTGTTTTATAAAGTTATTCATATATTTGCACCTCTTTATTAATTTTGATAAAAAATTTGCTTATATCATATTTTTCACTATATACAGTAAAAAATTCCTTAATGTATAAAGTGTTTTTTTTAATATAAACCTTAAATAGGACATATATAGTCTGTTTTATAGATATTATTTATTTTTTTAGATAAAGTTAAACACATCAAATCGAATTATATTTTGTATTTTGGAAATAATAAAATAGATATTTATTAAGGAGGAAAACAAAATGCAAAGTGGGAATTTAAAATGTAATGCAACTGATTGTATACATAACATAAATTATGACTGTAAGGCAGGTGCCATACATGTAAGTGGGCTTGGTGCAGTAGAGGTTAAAGGGACTAGTTGTACAAGCTTTGTAGATAAAGAGAGTAGTAGTTTAGTAAATAGTTTAGCTGGAAGTCCTAATGAGAAAGAATCATTTTTTAATAGTTCTAATAACAGTTTTGTAAATAGTACAGGTGATTCAACTACAAAGCCATCTGATATAAAATGTGAGGCTCATAATTGTAGATATAATGAAAATAAAAAGTGCTATGCAGAATATGTTGAAATAGATAAAGTCGATGTATATTGTAATTCCTTTGATTATGGAGGACATATTTAATACTATAGAAAATACGCTTCTTAAAAATATTTATAGAAGCGTATTTTAAGTAGATATCTATAATAATTTGTTTTGATGTTTCTTTATCTGGTACAGAAAATAAAGCTATATAATTCTCTGGTACTTTAATTTCTGCCATACCTTTTAGTTGCCACTCTTTATATTTACATAGCCTTTGAATATAGTTTATGGCTTTTGCTGTATCTCCTCCACAAGTCATTACAAAGTAAACTTTGTTACTTCCTAAAAATTTTGTATTTTTTATAAAATCCGTAACAACTATTGGCAACCTTCATGCATAAGTAGGGCATACGAATACGAATGGTTTATCTGTTGATATTAATTCATCTGTTTTTCCTTCTTTTATAAGTTGATTTAGTGATATCAGTTCATCATTTAATTCTTGTGCAATTTTGCGAGCTACATATCGGCTATTACCAGTACCGCTAAAATATAAAATCATAATTATATCTTTTTAACTATTTTTTATTTTAAATATTAATCCTTTTTCTCTAATAAAGTAATTTATCCATAGATTGTATTTTAATAAATATAAAATTTACTAGTTTAAAAAAATTATAGAACATTAATATTTTTTAGATTTATTGGTAAAGAATTTGATTACCATTAAATTTTAATGCCTATTTAGGTTGTATAGATTTTATATTAAAATGTGAGCATACACTGTTAATCCTAAGCGATACCTTTAACAGCTGAGCCAGATTTAATAAATTAAAAATATATACTAATAGAAAATAAATAAGACAGATTTAAAATAAAAAATATATAATAGTATCTATTATTATATATTTATGCTATAATAAATATTGTAGAGATACAAAAGCAAGTCAAGAATATCTTGATGCAGGTTCAATAGGAGAAGTTATATGAATAACGGAATAGTAAAATGGTTTAATAATGAAAAAGGTTTTGGATTTATATCAGTTGAAGGTGGAGATGATGTTTTTGCTCATTTTTCGGCTATACAATCAGATGGATTCAAATCATTAGAAGAAGGTCAAAAAGTAAGCTTTAATATAGTTAAAGGGGCTAGAGGTCCTCAAGCAGAAAATATAACTATATTATAATATATACATTGTTATTAGAAAGATTCCTTAGTGGGGTCTTTTTTATATTTATAACAGTATAAAGAGTTGAATATAATATTAATAATATTTAATATAGAAAATAATTTAAACTTAAAATCTACATTACTAGCAAACTTTAAATAAAATACTATATTAGTATACAGTACATCTTTAGAAAGATAAATCTAGTTAAATAGGCTAAGTTTTATTTTCATATATAAAATAAAAGAGGAGAGATAAAAGCATGTACAAAATTGGAGAATTTATTATTTATAGTAATTGTGGATTATGTGAAGTAGAGGATATAGGTCCACTTAATATTTCAGGTATTAACAATAAAAAGGATTATTACACGCTAAAACCAATATATGAAAATGGAAAAATATTCATACCAATAGATACAGATGTATTTATGAGAGCAATTTCTACGTATGAAGAAGTTCAACAATTAATAGATGGTATTTCTTCCATGGAGGAAATGGATTGTAATGAGAAAAATGTAAATTTATTGCAATCTAAATATAAACGTTTTATTAAAAACTATGAGTGTGTAGATTTATTAGCTGTAATATTAGGTGTTTATAAGAAGAAATATAATGGAAAAAAACTAGGTCAAGTAGATGAAAAGTTTATGAAATTAGCTAAAGGATTAATTAATGATGAATTTTCAATTGCCTTAGGAATATCTAGAGAAGAAGTAGAAAAATATATTAAAGAAAAAGTTAGAGATAGACAATACAATAACTAAAAATATAACTATTAATATTTATATAGATATATATACTAGAATATTATCTTTAATAATACAATTGTAGATTTGATTGTTGAGAATTATTTCCACTATTGAAATCCACGAAAATACATTGACAATTTTGTCAATGTATTTTTGTTTTAGTGTATAAAGATTTTAATAAAAATAGTATAATTAATTTTAAGGGCATTATTACAAATAGGGGGAAGTAACATGAGAAAATATAATAAAAATATGGGGATTATTTTATCGGGAGTAGTAATAGCTACGACTACACAAATCACAACACTATCATATGCATTAGAAGACGATAAAATCCAAACTAAACTAGAAAAAAACATAGAAGAAAAAGTTACACAATCTTCTAATTATGCAAAATCAGAGGTTGCAAAAGTAACAAATGAAAAAGAGTTAGTAGCAGCATTGAGAAATGAAAATATAAAAACAGTAGAGATAAAAAATGATATAGTCATAACTCGACATGCAAGTGATCCTGAGAGGATAGAAGTAAATGGAAAGGAAAAAGAAATAAAGGGAAATGGACACACAGTAAGCGCTATCAAAGAAAATATAACAATATGGATATGTGCGAATACAAAGATAGATAATCTAAAGATAAATCAAATAAGAATATCTAGTTGGAGTGGAACTAACTTAGATATAGTAAACAACAGTGAAATAAACAATGTAAGACTAGAGATTTCAATGAATACAAGGTTAGAAAATGTAAGAATAAATAAAACTATAATACAAAATAGCAAAAACTTAGTTATAAAATCAAGTAAAATGGACTCGAGTTCAATTTCTCATTATGGAGGTATGGGTGGCATTGCGAAGATAATTGATACTGAAATAAATGGGAATCACTGGAGGGATGATATAATACATACGTATGATAGTAAGAGTAATAAAGCATCCATATATTTATCCGGAGGGGATATAGAATTAGAGGATGTAAAAATAACAAATCCAGATGATTATGCAATATATGCAGTAGGTTCTAGTATAATAGATCAATTAGAAGAGCAAAAGATAAGAATAAAAGGAACATTAGATATAGATGGGGTACAAAAAGAAGCAATATTGTTAAAGATGAATAATGATAGTAATAAAAGTGTGCCACTAGAACTTCATATAGACGGAGATATAAAGCAAAAAGGGGATACATATACAATAAAGGCAGAAAATAAAGGCAACAATATTAAGGTACACTATGATGAAAGTAAGATAGAAAAAGGAACTGACCCATGGTCAAATGAATATTACAACACTAAAAATAGAGAAGGAAACACACCACCACTTCCGAATTATGAAAATCCATTTGTAGTAGTAACAAATGAATATGATTTTCTAAGAGCATTAGAAGACCCAAATGTAAAAACTCTAAATATAAGAAATGATATAGTTATAAATGGACCTGAAGGCGAACTATTTAGTATAAGGATAGAAGGAAATGAAAAAGAAATAAAAGGAAATGGATATACAATAAGTAATAGTGCAGGACCAAACTTGTTTTACATATATGCAAATACAAAAATGGATAATTTAAAGCTAGATAGAGGAAGGATATTCACTGTAGAAGGAAAGAGTTTAGATATAGTAAATAACAGCGAAATAAATGATATATTCATAGAGTTTACAAATAATATATTATTAGAAAATATAAAAATGAATAAATCATCAGTATATGGTAATGGGAACTTAGTTGTAAATTCAAGTAAATTAAAAAATAGCTCGATTTCAATCTCAGACTATTATAAAAATAAAGGTGGAGTAGCTAAAATAACTAATACTGAAATAGATAGTCGAGCTAATGCAATAGATTTAAGTGGAGGAAATATAGAATTAGAAAATATAAAAATAACAAATCCAGGAGACCACGCAATATATGTAAAAGGGAGCAAGAAACTTGAAAGTAAGATGAGAATAAAGGGAACATTAGAGATAGATGGTTCAAAAAAAGACGCAATAGTTTTGAAGAAAGGTGATAATAGTAGTACAGATAATCCAGTAGAGCTATATATAGATGGAGATATAAAGCAAAAAGGAGATACATACACAATAAAGGCAGAAGATGAAGGTAAATACACTAAGGTATATTATGATGAAAATAAAATAAAAAAAGTAATTGATAAGTGGTCACATACTTATTATAGTACGAAAAATAGAGAAGGAAAAGAACCACAGTCTGTCGTATATGAAAATAAGCTAGTTGGAGATGATAGATATCAAACAGCTGTAAAAGTAAGTAATGAAGGGTGGAAAAACTCATCCCAGGTAGTAATAGTAAATTCAAATTCAATAGCAGATGCACTTAGTGCAACACCATTTGCAAAACGTAAAGATGCACCAATACTTCTAACAGGACCAGATAAATTAAATAGTGAAACTAAAAAAGAAATATCAAGGCTTAACGCTAAATATATTTTTGTAATAGGTGGAGAAAGCTCTGTATCAAATTCAATTATAAATGAATTAAAGTCTATGAACCTTACTGTAGAGAGGATAAGTGGAAATGATAGATATAAGACGTCTTTAGAAGTAGCTAAAAAATTATATCTTGCATCATCAGAAATAGCAGTTGTAAATGGAGTAACAGGACTTCCTGATGCAATAAGTATTGCTCCAGTTGCAGGGGATAGATATATGCCAATAGTATTAGC
The DNA here is from genome assembly GCF_900002575.1 of Romboutsia hominis. Lineage (NCBI taxonomy): Bacteria > Bacillati > Bacillota > Clostridia > Peptostreptococcales > Peptostreptococcaceae > Romboutsia > Romboutsia hominis. The sequence continues at coordinate 1,046,530 of NZ_LN650648.1, forward strand.
ATCACCAAATGAAGGAACTAAGGTATTTGACCAATATATAAAAGATAACGAGGTATCAAAATCTTACGTTATAGGAAGTGAAGCATCTATATCAGATGAAATAGCTAATAAATTACCAAATCCAGAAAGATTAGGTGGAATAGATAGAAATGAAACTAATGCAGCTATATTAGAAAAGTTTTATACAAATGAAGAATTAAATAACATATTTATTGCTAAAAATGGAATGAAGAAGCCAGATGATTTAATAGATGCACTTTCAGTAGGGGTGCTAGCATCTAAAGAAAAGTCACCAGTAGTTATAGTAGGAAATGATTTAAATGCTAAGCAAGAAAGTATACTATCCAAAAAACAACCAGGCAAAATAACTAAGGTTGGTGGAAATGGAAATGAAAATGCATTTAATAAATTAGTAAATATGTTTAAGAATTAATTTGGAGACAATATTATAATCGAGGGTATTATTCCTACGAATCGTCTTTAACATTGAAATTTACGAAAAAGCTATTGATAAATTATCAATAGCTTTTTAATTTTATATAAAAAATATATCTCTAGATAATAGAAGATAGTTGTTATTTTTCACATTATAAATAAGTTTTTGTTTATTTATTATTAATATAGTATAATTAAAAAGAAATCGATTAAATCACTCTTATTCTATTAGTAAGAGTGCTTTCTTACGTCTAAGAAGGCTATATTTAGGCTAAGACCAAGAAAAAAGCTATAAAACTTTAAAAGTAGCAACTAATAATATACGATAGAAATGAGGTTTAAAGTGAAAAAATTTAAGTCTTTTAAGACAATAATTCTAACAATTTTAATATTAGCACTAACATCTGTTAGTAGTTTAGCTAATGCCCAAGATAACACAGGTCAAATCCAAGGAATAGTTGCTGAGTCGGCAATAGTTATGGATATGGATACTGGCGAAATTATAGCATCAAAAAATGCCGATAAGCAAATGCCTGTAGCAAGTACTATAAAATTACTAACATCATTAATTTACGCAGAAAATACTTCAAAGTCAGAGCAGATTTCGTTTACTGAAGATGCACTTAAAACTACTCAAACAGCATTAAATAACTTTAAAAAGGTTAATCCAGGAGATAAAATTTCAAGTGATGATCTTATGAAAGCAGTTATGATTTTTTCTGCTAATGATGCTGCATATTTAATGGCAGACTCTGTAGCTGGAAATACTAAAGATTTCGTAAAGATGATGAACGACAGAGCAAAGTCTATGGGATTAAAAGATACACATGTAGTAAATCCATGTGGATTAGAAAGTAATGCTCTAAATCCAGAAAATAAAGAAATAAACTTATCAAGTGCATACGATATAGCAATAATTGCAAGAGAAGCTTTTAAGAATGAATGGATTAGAGATACCATATCAGAAAAAAATAAAAAGGTAACTGTTAACCTAGCAGGATCACCTGTTATTATTGAAACAAGAAATAAAATGCTTGGCCAACATGGCAATATAGGTGGAAAGACAGGAAATGAAGCTAAAGCAGGTCGCTGCTTTGTTGGTTTCTTTGAAAGAGATGGTAGAAAATTAGTTACAGTTGCTCTTAATTCTGTGTATGGGGCAAATGATGTAGATGTATTTAATGATACAAAGATAATTGCAGATGATGGATATAATGCTAAAAAGCAAGTATTTAAAAAAGCTGGAGAAAAGATTGATACAGTAAAATTAGAGTACAAGTTATTTGGGTTATTCGGGCCTAAAAAGACTGTAGATGCTCCAATTGTAGTATCAAAAGATATAATGTATTATAAAAATCCTATCAATGATAAAAATGCAAAAATAGAATATAACACTAAAGATAAAAATGCATGGAAATTAGCAGATAAAGAAGTAGAGCTAACATTTTCATTACCAAATTATAAAGCAAAGGTACCAGGAAAAGTGGATATATCATTATTTGATTTAATTAAAGCTAATATAGTACCATATGGTATTTTTGTTGCTGTTGTAGGAGTTGTTTTAGCAGTGTCTATAATATTGTATAGGAAAATATCTACAAATAGAATGCGTAAAAGAAAAGGATATATATTTTATAAAAAATAAATATAAAAAGCACATTGATTAATTAGTCAATGTGTTTTTTATATTTAAGAATAAAAATTTTGTATTAGCTAGTATTGAGTATAATGGTGCCAAATAAAGAAAAAGCCTCATAGGATATTATAAGAAAGTAAATTTAGAGGTGAAGTATGAAAGAATATAAAAGACAACAACAAAATTTATATAAGTATACCTTAGCTAACACTAATCTAAGAGAAGAAAAGTCTACTTCTTCAAATGTAATCACTGTAATACCTGCAAGGTCTAAGGTTCAAGTTATTGAAGCTGAAGAATATTGGTATGAAGTATTATATAATGGAAAAAGAGGATATATATATAGTGATTATTTATCCAAAACGAAATATACATGGACAGATGTTACTTTAAGATCTTATCCATCTGCTGAATCAAATCCAGTAACTACAATTCCTCCAAAATCTATAGTACAAGTTCTGTCTGTAAATGGAGATTGGAGTCATGTTATGTATAATAATCAAGAAGGATATATATTTAGCTATTTCCTTTCTGATGATGGAAACCTACCTAAAGAATATGATTTTAAGTACTTTTACACAGATATGACAAAGTTTGTAAATGATAATAAAATTAAAAGTCCCACTACAAATTTAATTACAACAGATTTAAAAAATAAGCTTACTTATATATTTGAAAAAAATCATGATGGTTCATGGAATTTACTTTATAAGTGGTCATGTACAGTAGGAAAACCTAGTACACCAACTATTAGGGGAACTTTTTATGTTAGCGGTAGAAAGCCTTACTTTGGATCTGATATTTATAGGGTAAAATACGCTACTAGAATCCGAGGTAGCTACTATTATCATTCAATTTTATTTAATGCAGCAGGAACTGAAATAATTGATGATAGACTTGGTATGGCTTTGAGCCATGGATGTGTTAGATTAGCTACAGAAAATGCTATGTGGATTTATAATAATGTATTAGATAAAACTACTATAATTATAAATTAACTGATAATTTAAATTCATTTTAATTTCTTTTAGTCTATAGTTTTCAGATAATATGATTAATATAAGATGTATTTGAATATAGATTAAGTATAAGGTTTAATATTTATAAGAAGGAGGAACGAATCGTTCCTCCTTGATTTATATATTATTAAAATTGAGAATAAATATAATTAGATAATATATTTTATACTTTTTTACACATCTATCTCTTATATTATATAAGTATCACTAAATCCTTTAGATATAGCTTTGTTTTTAAAATTTATAGCATTTTTCATATCCTCAAAAGCTCCTATACACACACGATATAGTTTTTTATTATTCATTTCCTTATTTACAAAAGATAAAAGCTCATTAGATATTGTATTTGCTATATTTTCCAGGAAATAACTATTAGATAGATTTTTCTCAAATTCTATATTTGATATAAAATCTATTTCTATTAATAGTGCAGGCATTGTTGTTTTTCTAAGCACATAAAATTCTTTTGATATTTTCACTCCTCGATTTTTAGTATTTATTGATTTTGATAGAGAATTACAAATGTTTTTAGATAGGTTATATAGTTTTGAATTTTTGGCGTATACCCATACTTCGCATCCTCTTACTGATTTATTATTTGATGAATTTAGGTGGATGCTTATAAAGTAATTACATTTTTCTTTATTTGCCTTATTTACTCTTTCTTCTAGTGTGTGGTATGTATCATTTGTTCTACTTGTTATTATAGTTTTATTTGATTTTTCTAATGTATTTTTTATTAAGTTTCCTACCTTTAAGACTATATCGCTTTCTTTTGAAAACTCTCCTAATGCTCCTGGGTCTTTGCCACCATGACCAAAATCTAAGTACCATTTCATATTATCAACTCCTTTTTATTAGATTCTATTAGAGAGAGTCTTTAAATTAAATTAATATATGTGTATGAGTTTAGTTTGTCCTTAAAAAACAAATTGTATGGTTACAATTAATATTGAGAATTTTTATAAACACAAATATAATTAACTTATAAGATACTCAAAATTTGGAGGGAGTAATATGGATAATAAAACTAAGAAAATCGTAATAAATGGACTTATGATAGCATTAGTATGCCTTGCTACAATGACTATTCAAATTCCAATACCTGGGACACAAGGATATGTAAATGTAGGTGATAGTGTAATATTTATTTCATCAATTTTATTTGGACCATTTACAGGAATGATTGCAGGGGGAGTAGGTTCAGCACTAGCAGATATTTTAAGTGGATATTCTCATTGGGCATTATTTACTCTTATTATAAAAGGTTTAGAAGGATATATAGTAGGTGTTACTATATTAAAAAGACATACAATGATAAATATGGTTTCTTCAACTTTACTAGGAAGTATAGTTATGGTAATTGGTTACTTTTTAGCAGGTATATTATTAAATGGAGGTGTTTTAGTTTCAGCAGGTTCTATACCAGCAAACATAGTTCAAGGAATAACAAGTATAGTTATAGCAGTTCCTATTACTTGCTCTTTAAGAAAAACAAGTTATGTAAAGCGTCTTAATGCTCAACACTAAAAATAAAGCCAAGGATTTTTATCCTTGGCTATTTTTATTATATTAAGCTAATTATAAAGAAGAAGGATATAAAAAAGAATTGATATAATAGTTTACAAAATTAATTTTTTAGCATACCATATGATTAAAAGTGAATATGATAATTTGATGAAGGAGATTTTATGAAGATAATACAAATGTTAAAGGCTCTAGGAGATGAAACTAGAATAAGAATAGTCAATATTTTAAGAGAAGGTCCATTATGCGTTTGTGAAATTGAATCAATACTTAGAATTACACAATCTAATGCATCTAGGCATTTGAATAAGTTAATGAATGCTAATATAGTTACTTATTACAAAGAGGCAAAATATGTGTATTATAAATTAGATGAAAAAACTTTAAAAAAATATAACTTTATAAAAGTTTTTTTAGAAAATGAATTAGATAAAGAGGAAAAATTAAAATATGACTATGATATTTTAACAGCCTATAAAGATGCTGGATTAAATTGTGAAAATGTATCTAAAGTCAAAGATATAATTTGTAAAATTAACAAAAGAAAATCACTTTAGGAGGGAAGAACATGAGAATAGCAGTAATATCAGATATACACAGTAATATATATGCACTTGATAAAGTTTTATTAGATATTGACAAAAAAAATGTAGATATGATAGTATGCACAGGTGATCTAGTAGGATATGGAACTCGACCAAATGAAGTTATACATAGGATAAAGGAAGAAAATATACTTACTATAATGGGAAATTATGATGATGCTATAGGAAACTCTAAAATAGTATGTGGATGTGATTATCCAGATCCTAAAGATGCTCATAATGCTGGACTTTCAATGCATTTTACAGGGAAAGAAATAACTGAAGAAAATAAAAAATATTTAAGAAATCTTCCGAAAGAAGTAGTATTAATTTTTAACAATAAAACTATAAGATTTGTTCATGGAAGTACTAGAGTAATAAATGAATACTTAAAGGAAAACTCTAAAGAAGCAGATGAAGTTATGAACGAGTTGGTAGAGGATATATTAGTTTGTGGTCATACGCACATACCATATGCAAAGTATCATGGAGAAAAATTACTTGTAAATGCAGGAAGTGTAGGAAAGCCAAAAACTAATAGACCTGATGCAAATTATGTAATTATAGATATAAAAAATAATGATGAGTTATCAAAAACGTATTCAAGTGTTGAAGTTGAAATAATTGAAGTAGAATATAATTTTGAGAAACTAGCAAAAGAAATTGAGGAAAATGAAATACTTCCAAATAAATTTGCAAGACTTATAAGAGAGGGTAACTCAAAATAAATCTATATTTAAGATAACATATTTATATTAAATATAAGTAAACATATTCATAAATTTGAATATGTTTATATAAGTAAGAAGTATTTGTTGAAGTAGCAAATAAAACCAGATACTAGTTTGTAAAATAAAATTATATAGAAGGTGAATAATTGTGAGAATAGAGATTTTTGAATCAATGAATTATGGAATACAAGGTTTAACGGATACATCTAAGGATATGAAAGCTTCAAAATTTTATCAAGATTTAAATATGTTAAAGTCTCAATATAACGATATAGAAGTTTTAACTTATAAGGTGGATGTATATGGAGCTAGACCTAAAAAAATAGATTTTTTAATAAATACAGGTGGAAATAAATTAGTCAAGGAAATGAGCAATAAAAAGTTGCCCATAATATTTATAAATGATGAGATTATCAAATGTGGAGAATATCCAAATATAGAAGAAATTAAAGCGTATATACAAGCTAGTAATTAGTTTTAAATATAAAATCAGAAAAATAAGAATAAGGAGGAGCGATTCGTTCCTTATTTTTATTTGCATAATATGTAAAAATATAATTGAAAGATTAAAAAAGCAATATATGAAAGGTATATAAAGTATTATGGAAAAAGAAATAATATTCTTGTTTAATTAATTTTAAAAATTAATATATGTGTATATATTTGATATAAATCGTAACTATTATATCTAACCTAATCTATTATATAATTATAAATAAAAGGGGAGATTTATATGTCAAATATTAAAAATGATTGTAACATTATGCAAAATCATATAAAAAAATCAAAGTCTAATTTAAGTGTATTTATGTATACAACTAACGCAATTATGTTTATGCTAATGACACCTTTTGTTAAACTTCACGAGAAACACTTTAATAAAGTTGAAGAATATGTAAATATCCTTAATGATTATTGTAAAGAAAATAATTTAGATATAAAATTTGATAAATTTTATGAATTTGAAAACTCATCTATTATGTACAGTCAATTACAACTAGGAGCATTAACCGTTAAACAATATGAAGCAAGAATAAAATATTTAAATACCCTAAACGAGAATATTGAGTATTTAAAAAGGTGTATATAAATAATCGTGAATCGTAATTAAATTATTTATATATTTTTATAACTTAATAACATAAATAAAAAGTGATTTAGAATAATTTCTAGTCACTTTTTTTATTTAACTAAATATTTTTAAAAGGCCTTATTTTACAATATATTAAATAAAAAAATTAATATATTAATATATTTAACTGTAAATTCTACTAAAAAATATAAAAAAATTAATAAGACGACTAAAAATGGCAAATTTCGACAAGGTAGATATGTATAATTAATATGGTGAAAATCAAAATAACAATATCTGGTATTTAATAAAGAAAAGGAGATAAAGTATGAACATAGTAAAATTAGGATTTTTCGGATATGAAAATATGGGAAAAGAACATGAAGGATTCAATCACTTCTTAGGAACTAATGAAGAAATAATATACTCATTTAAAGGAATAAGAGATGAACTTGTATTTACAGACAAAAGAGTAATAATGCTTAATATCCAAGGATTAACAGGAAAGAAAAAAGAATTTAGGTTTTTCCATTACAACAAAATAAACAGCTATGCAATAGAGAGTTCTGGAAGTTTTGATTTAGATAGTGAAGTTAAGTTAGTAATAGGTAGTGTTCAATATGAGTTTGAACTAGGCAAAGGCATAGATGTAATGGCTATAGGTAGATTAATAAGTGATGCAGTATAAAAATTTTTAAATAGGAATAATAAATTTTGTATTAAGGAGAGCAATTATATGAATAAGTTTTTAACTAAAATTAGGGAAATGGGTGCAAAGAAAGTAATAAGCTATATAGTTACATTTGTAGTAGCAATTTTCCTAGGAATAGGTATGGGAGCATCTGGTATGGTATCAAAAGCTGACTATGACGAATTAAAATCAAAGTATGGTAAAGTAAGTAATGAACTAGAAAGCTCAAAGAACACAGTAAATGAATTACAAGCAAAAGTAGATGAAGCAAAGCCATTTTTCGAAATGAAAGATGCAGAAAAAGAGGCTATGAAAATAGAAACTCATAAAAAAGAAGAAGAAAATAAAAAAGAGCAAGAAAGAATAGCCAAAGAGAAGAAAAAAGAAGAAGAAGCAAAAAAACAAGCTGAATTAGATGCAAGAAGTATAACTTTAGGAAATGGAACTTATTTAGTAGGTAAGGATATACCAGAAGGTGTATATGATTTATATGCTGTAAAAGGTGGAGGAAATGTAATGTCATCTGACTTTAGAGTAAATCTAATAATGGGCGTAAGTGGAAATGATGATTTTTATCAAAGAGAAGAACAAAATGTAGTATTAAAGGATGGCACTAATATAGAGCTAAAGGGAGTTACAATAAAATTTGTTCCAGATGATGGGTACGTTATAAATAACTAATAAAAAAAGAGGAACGAATCGTTCCTCTTTTTTTATTTGGATGTGTTATATACTAGAGATAAAATTTATAGTAGGAGTAAAATGCTTATAAATTTAAGATTATTCATTTAATATGCAGATAAACTGGAATTTATATATTTTTTCATTATATAATTCGTTAGCCTTATACCATTTCTCTCAACAAATTGTTTTTTTATTACTTTATATCTACGCTTTTCAAAAAATGGTTTTGCAGTTATGGATGAATGAGTTATAATGTATTCTACATGGTATCGCTTTTCTAATTTATCGCAAAGAGCAGTAGCAATACCAATGTTTTGATAATCCTTATGTACATATAATCTATCTAGATATCCTTCATTATTAATATCACCAAAGCCAATTATCATATTATTTTCTTCTGCAACCAATGTATAGTTATTTAAAAAAGATTTATCCCATTTATAAATATCAATATTTCCTGTAGCCCATACATTTAATTGTTCTTGTGTATAGTCTTTTGCATTAATGAAATGAACAGTATTATAAAACAAATCTGCTATTTTATCACAATCACTTGATTTATATTCCCTTATCTTCATATTTCTTTTCCTCCGAAATTTCTATTTAATTTAAATACATACTTGGTCTTTATTAAATATCTTTTTAAAACTTTATATATCTATATTACAACTTAATTTAAAAAAAGTAATTAATTATCAACAATTATTTAAAATAGAGCAAAATAAAAAAAGACCAGTTTTTTCTAGTCTTTTTATTGTTTATAATTTTATATATTATTTAGTATAACAAGTTTATATTTTAAGTTATTAATTGGTTAATTACAATATTTTTCAATACTATTTAAAATTCAAAGATAAATAGTTTTTCAAGGGGAGTATTTAACTCCTTTGAAATTCTAACAGCTAATTCAAGTGAAGGATTGTACTTTGCATTTTCTAAGCGAGCTATAGTTTATCTTCTAACATTAACTTTATTAGCTAATTCTTCTTGGGTTAATTCATTAAATTGACGATACTTTTTTTAATTACTAATAAACTTTGCCATAATTTTAGTTTCCTGTATCAAATTTATAAGTTAAAAATGCCACCTGTTAATGTGATATATTGATATCTCTATATTACATATATATCACACTCATTTTATATTATGACTTAAATTTAAAAAATACATCTTAATAAATATTAAGAGCTTCTTAATATTTTCTTAATATTTAAAAATTACTATTATGCTAGTATTTATATTAATAAACAAATCAAATTTTGAAAGGAGATAACTTATAATTATGTCGAGTCTTTATCCATTTATTTGTGTAATATTACCTTGTTTAATATACCAAATATTTGCTATAAAACAGGGAGATTTAAAAGAAAAAACATATTTAGTACCACATTTAATATGGGTATATATTTTCTTAATTTATATTTATTTAGCAATTAGTGTAGCAGGGATTGGTAGTGTATGGGATATAGGTCAATATAGTGGAATTATTAGATTAGAAGAAATAAATTTAATTTTATTTAACTCAAATGGTATTTTGACTTATATTTTAAATATTATTATGTTTATGCCTTTAGGATTTTTACTTCCTTTGATTTGGGAGAGATTTAGAAATCCTATTAGAGTATTTCTAACTGGAGTAGGCTTTTCATTAGCAATTGAGATTTGTCAACTATTCAACCATAGAGCTACAGATATTGATGATTTAGTAATGAATTCTTTAGGTGCTGTTTTGGGGTATTTTATATGGATATTTGTAAGCAATTTATTTAATAGCATAAATAAAGAAATTGCTTTTATATCTAAAAGTGAAGATACTATGGATACATATAAAACCACTATGTCCATATCTAAAAATGAGGCTATCATATATCTTATATTATCTGTTTTAGGAGAATTTTTCTTGTACAATTGGTATATTTTCCCTAACTAAGCTATTATATATTAAAAAGATAACTTTTGTATTGTATAATATCAATAAATCAGATGGTTATATGTTAAATAATTTAGATACTAATTTATTGGGGAAAAGATTGGGGGATTATATTTGATAATAACAACTTTAGTTGAGAATACTACAATATCAAAAGAATATAAGAAAAAACATGGATTGTGCTTACATATTAAAACTAGAGAACATAGTATTTTGTTTGATGTAGGTCCAGATGATACATTTATAAAAAACGCTAGAAAGCTAAACATTGATATTTCTGATGTTGATATAGTTATTATTTCTCACGGGCTATACTTCGATAATGAAGTTTGCAAAATATTATGTAGGGCTAGATGCTAAAATTAAGAATAATCATAGAATTGTTTTAATTGATGGTAATTATAAATTAGATGATAGTATATATTTATTTTCAAATGTTAAAGGAAATAATTTAATTCCAAATTCAAATAAATCACTACTAAAAAAAGAAGAAGATAGATATGTTCAAGATAATTTTAATCATGAGCAAAATCTTATTTTAAAAGAAAACAATAAATATACACTTATTGCAGGTTGTTCTCATCGTGGTATAACTAATATTATAGAAACAGCAGAGAAGATAATTGGTAACAATTTAGATATGACTATTGCTGAATTTCACTTGTTCAATCCTGTATCAGTGAAAAGTGAGAGATTTGAATTTATTGAGTTAATGAGCGAGAAACTATCAAATAAAAATATGGATTTTTATACTTACCACTTCACAGGTATAAAACCATTTAATATATTAAAACAACGCCTTAAAAATCAAATTAAATATTTATCAACAGGTCAAGTAATTAAAATCTAATTAATAAATGTAAGGGGGATAGGTATCTTTATTAAATGTATACATACTATATATATAGTTAAAAATGGTTTAAATACATTTAGAGATGAATTAATAAAATTAAGTTTGACATTTCTTTATTCTGAGAGGCTTTACAAGGGTTGAAGATATTAGATTTTTTTAAACTATTACCTAAATACAAATTTAAGTAATAGTTTAAATTTGCATTCTTAAATTTTATCATTTTTATTATTTATAAAATACTTATAAAACAATGAACTAAATCCTCCTATTTTAGAAGTTATAATAGAATCAATAAGTTCAATCATTGGCATAATAACCATTCCTTTTAATATTTAAATTTTTATAATAATTTGGGAAATGTTTTCCAAAAAAGACTATTTTTCTACAATATTTTCTGATAATATATTAAGTATACAGTTAATATTTCTTAAAAAGGATGTGTTGAGAAATGAAAAAAATATTAATTCCTATTGATGGAACAGCAAGAAGCCAAAAATCTTTAGATTTTGTATTAAATAATTTTTCTAAAGATGAAGTTGAAATAGTATTAATAACTGTTAGTGATATTAGCTTAACTAATATTACAAATCCAATGATTATAGATATGAAGATAGAAAAATCTCAAAAAGAAGCAGGTATTATGTTAGAAAAGTTTAAGAATAAATTGCAAGGATATAAAGTAGAAAAATATTGGATATTGGGAGATCCAGGCAAAGAAATTATATCAAAATCAATAGATGGTAAATTTGATGAAATAATAATGACCAAATCTACTAAAAAGAACTTTATTGATTCTATAGGTTCTGTAACTTTATATGTGGTAAAAAAATCTAAATGTACAGTTACTATAGTACCTGAATAGTAAGAGGATTAAATTTTAAAGATTAGATAATTAAAGAAAATGTATAATAAATGCAAATAATATAGATAAAAATAAATCAAAAGTAGTATAATAAATAAAATTTTATAAAAAAGAAAAAAGAGTGTATTTACTAAAATGTAGCAATTTCAATAGATACACTCTTTTTTACTATTTTGAGAATTTAAATTTAGAAATTTGTTATAAACTTTATGTATGAAGAATTATTATATATATCTTTAGAGCTTTTATAAATAAAGTAAGTGAATAAAAGCTTACTACTAAAATTTCAAGAGTTAAAGCTATATATATTATCTAACTTATAATTAGATATTCTATTTTAGAGGCTTAGAATACACTTCTTTTAAATATTTAAGTCTATTAAGCATTTTATTTAAGTTTTTATCAACACTTTCATGTGTTTCTTTTCCTTCATAACCTAATTCTTTATTTACATCAAATATTTGTTAATTCAGAACTAACTATATTATAGTCATTAAGTATGTTTATAGTTTCATATTCATCATTTACATAATTTTCATAACTATCTTTTAGATATTTCTCAAATAATAATTCCTCTATATCTGTTTTATTAGTCGTAGATGTTTTAATTACAGGATAATTATTCAATAAAACCTGTATAAAGATTTATAAATAAACATATTCTGGAGATTAAATCTCTCTTTTAAACTCTAGATATCTACTCCCTTGAAATTTCAAAGTCCCTACATCTCCCTCAACAATCATACCAAATTCTTTTCCTGAAACACTAAACTCCATTCTATCAGTACTTTCAAACTCAAATGTAATATAATAGTTTGTAGATGAACCTCCGTTATGATGTACTCCATTTGAGTCAACATGTCCAGCGTGTCTTATAACTTCACTTCTTTTAGAAACAACTTTACTTTTTATATCTAATATAGGTTGTTTATTATTGTAAGACCATTGATTAACACCTCTAATTATATTAATTATAACTGTACCTAAAATAAGAAAAAAGATTATAAAAAACATGACCGTAAATAAGTCAAAAGTTGGATCAAAAAAATACATATCCATAATAGATACCCCTCATTTCGTATATATTTTAAAAATGTAATTTATGCTAATTTTAAGCTATAGATTCATTTATGTGGTAACAAAATAGATACATTTTTGATTATTCTTAAAAAATACATACTAAAGAAATCTAGTAAAAAAGCCCTTAAAATCTAAATAAATAGATTCTAAGGGCTTTAACTTTATGTAAAATCTATAAATATATTTATTTGATAAATCTTAAATAAGCATTCATGGTATCAGTATATTCTAAATTAATTATATTTTTATTTAAATATTTCTTTAATATTAGAAAAAAAGTCCCTAAATATTTAAAAAAATTTGTATTATATATCGAAAGATAATTTAGGAGGTGAAAATATGAGCAATATTGACATGTTATCTGTATCAAGAAAAGAAGTAAAGTTTTTAGTTTCTCTTATAGATAGAATTTACTTGTTAAATTCTTTAAGTAAAGTATTAACTCCAGATAAATATGGTGATTATAATGGCTATAAAACAAGAAGTGTATATTTTGATAGTATTGATAATGAAGATTTTACACAAAAGTTAGTAAAAACTGAAAAAAGAAAGCGTGTAAGACTAAGAATATACAACACTACGGATACTTTTGCTAAGTTTGAAATTAAGCGAAAACATTTAGACAGAGAATTAAAAGAAAGTATAACAATTTCTAAAGAAGATGCAATAAAGTTAATAAATGGAGATTATTCTGTACTATTAAAATATAATAATAATCCTCTTTCACATTATGCATTTAATCTAATGAAAACTCATAATTATAGACCAGTTTCTATGGTTGAGTATGATAGGAGAGCATTCACACATGAAAGCTTTAATACAAGAATAACTCTTGATAACAATTTAAGGTATACAAACTTTAATTATAATTTATTTGATGAAGATATAAACTTCAAACAAGCTATGCCTAAGGATCAAACTATTCTTGAAGTTAAATATGATAGATTCTTGTTTTATCAGATACAAGAAATTTTATCAAAATGTAATTTTATTGGGAAGCCTCCAAGCAAGTATGGAACATCAAGACAATTATTAAATAGATATTATTATTAGACAGGAGATGATATTATGAATCAAATTTTAAAAGGAAATATAGATATAAACTCAATAATTCAAAATGCACAAACACCAAAATTTATTATACAAAGTATTATCATGACTATTGTTTTTTCTGCAATAATTTATTATACATATAAGCTTTCATATGATACGCTAAATTATAATAAGAAATTTAATATAACACTTGTTATGATAGCTTTTATAAGTACTGTTCTTATGGATTTAATTCAAAGTAATTTAGCCATATCTCTAGGAATGCTAGGGTCATTATCAATAGTAAGATTTAGAACAAATATAAAAGATTATAGAGATATAGGATTTATTTTTTGGAGTATGTCAGTAGGTCTTGCATCAGCCACACAAAATCTTTTTTTATGTCTAATAAGCTCTTGTTTAATAGCTTTATTTATGATTATTACGGGAAAAGAAAGTAAGTGTGGAAATAAATTATTGCTAGTTGTAAGAGGTAAAGAAGTTAATTTAAATACAATTCAAGAGATACTTGATAAATATAAAATTAAAAATAATATAAAAGCTAAAAATATATTAAGTGATTCCTTTGAGCTAGTTTACGAGATAAAGGTATCAAATAATCAAGATAATTTATTGATAGATGACTTACTAAAGTTTGAAAAAATAGATAGTGTAAATGTATTAGCACCAAGTACAGAAGTTATATAAAGAACAAAAGCAGATAGTTTACTAAAATATCTGATTTTACTTATTGGACGATATATAAATTAATAATTTAAATTAAGAAATTAATATTAGTAATGTAATTGAACATTACTAATATTAATTTTATCAATAAGAAAAGTATATGTAGTTAATTAAATAGAAAGTTATTTATTATATAAAACTAGCAAATATATTTTAAGAATCAGGATGGGAATAATAATTATGTCAAAAGAGGTATTTCTAAAGGGTGATATAAATGAGATCGTTGAAGAAAATATCGGATTTATAATAAATACAATTTCAAAAGTTACAGGTAAATATGTTTCAATTGAAAATGACGATGAATTTAGCATAGGCCTTATGGCTTTTGTTGAAGCATTAGATAAATATAATCAAGAAAAAGGTCCATTTTTATCATTTGCAAAGATAGTAATTGAAAGCAGAGTAAAAAATTATTTAGTAAAAGAGAAAAAAAAGGTTGATGTTGTATCAATAGATTTATATAAGGAGATAGGAATAGACATAAATAATATCTTATATAATCCAATTGAAGATAAAACAGAACTTATAAATGAAATACAACAATTTAAAGAAGAACTTAATTTATTTAAATTAACAATGGAAGATTTAATAAAAGAGGCACCAAAGCATAGTGATACAAGGGAAAATGCTATTAATGTATCAAAGAAAGCAAGTAAAGACCTTGAGGTTACTGATTTTATGTATGAAAAAAAGAGACTTCCAATAAAAAAAATCTCTTTAAAATATATGGTTACAGAAAAAGTGATAAAGAGAAGTAAAAAGTTTATAATTTCACTTATAATAATTTTCTTTAAAAAATATAGAAACCTAATGTTATGGATAGGGAAATAGAGGTGACTAAGCTTATGTATTACAAAGGTATCGTTATGGAATTAAATAAAGACCATGCAATAGTTATGATAAATAGTGGGGATATATTAAAAATAAAAATTAAAAAGGGGTTATTGATTGGGGATGCAATTATATTTACTGAAGAAGATATAATTAAAGAAAGCAAAGTTATAGAATTTAAAAATAAAAAATGGATAAAGCCATTGGCATTAGTTGCATCAATTTTCTTTATAATTATATTTAACTTTTCAGGTAAAGACAAAGAGCCTATATCTAATCCATATGCATTAGTAACATTAGATATAAATCCAAGTATAGGGCTTGAAGTTGATGAGAATAAAATAGTAGTTAATGCAAAAGGTTTAAATAAAGATGGAAAGAAAATGAATATGAAAGATTTAAATGGGAAAAGTCTTGATGAAGCAACTAAGATTATTAGATCCTATGTACAAAGTAATAAAGATATAAAGAATAAAGATTCAATGATAGTAGGATTTGCATTTTTAGAAAATACAAACAATAAAGTATTTGAAAAAAGTATCCAAAATATAATAAGAAAGAACTTTAGTGGAGTTGAAATAGTTTATATGTATGGTTCATCACAAGATAGAGAAATGGCAATTGAAAAAGGGATAAGCCTTGGAAGATATAAAGCAGATGAGATAATAAATGAAGATTTATTAGAAGATACTATAGAAAATATGTCTGTTGATGAGCTTATAAATCTACTAAAAAATAAATCTACTCCAGTTTATTTAAATAAAGAAATAAAAGATGAACTTGAAGATAGATATGAAGACAATAAAGATAATGACGATAGTGATCGTGATTATAATGACAGCAACAAAGATAATGACGATAGTGATCGTGATTATAATGACAGTAACAAATATGACGATGATAAAGATCGTGATTATAATGACAATAACAAAGATGATGAAAAAGATCGTGATTATAATGATAATAACGAAGATGATGACGATAAAGATCTTAAATATAAAGATAATAACAAAGACGATGATAAAGATCATAATTATAATGATAATGATGAATAAAAAATATAGACTTATAATTAAAAAACAATAAATGTAAAAATATGGTACAATTTACAAATAAATTTAATTTCAATTAGTATCTAAAACACATTTAAAGTAAATATATCTAGGGAAAATGCCCTTGAAATCCATTTATTTGGGTTCTAAGGGCTTTAACTTTATTTTATAAATACCTAATTACAGTGTATATTTCAAATTGATATACTTAATGTTACTTTTTAGAATTCTTTCCAACTGGAATACTATCATTATTTATAGGGTTATCAAATGATGGTGGAGTAATATTTATTTTAGTATCATGGTTAGGTCCAGGAGTAGATAAGTCAAAATATAACTTAGAATCTTCTGTAACCCCAAAGTCTTTATTTGAGCCTGTACCTTTAACTTTATTTAGTGCATCTCTAAATAAAGCATTATGTGCTTCCTCTCTATTAAGTAAGAAATCAATAGTTTCTCTAACGTATTTATCTTCAATTTGTCTATATAAGTATTCATATACAACTTTTGCTCTTTGCTCTGATGCTATATTAGATAATAAATCTGCAACTAAATCACCGGTTACAGTTACATAATTTGCACTCCATGGTGCTCCTGATGAATTTATTAATACAGGTGATAATCCAGTTAATACGTGTGTCTCTATCTCTCCTGAATCAACAGCCTTATAATCTACATCATGTCCGTTAAGTAAGTTTATAGTTTGAGCTACCATTTCCATATGACTAAGTTCTTCTGCAGCTATATCTAAAAATAAATCTTTTATAACAGGATCTTTTATTCTAAAACTTTGTGCCATATATTGCATAGCTGCTTTAAGCTCTCCATTACCTCCACCTAATTGTTCTTGCATTAAAACTGCATATTGAGGGTTTGGTTTTTCTACTTTTACTTCTCTTAATAACTTTTTATCATGCTTAAACATTTAAATATGTACCTCCATTTGATCTTTGGTTAAAAATATATTTTCCAAATTAATGTAAATTATTCTTGTTTGAATAAATAATGTGTTAATTTTTCTTTATGTAAAGTACATAATTAATACCTAAAGTAAAATTTAAGATATACTTAGAATTATTATATGGATTGTAAATTATTTTTCAAAGATATATTATTAAAGTAATACAAATTAATGGGGGATTCGATGGATAAATACAATAAATTATTTAAGTTGACAAGGGCATTAACATACCTATTTATACTTTCCGTACTTATATTGATTTTTACTGGATTTATTATAGGAGAAGGAGAAATAGTACAGTATAGTGTAGGTTTTTTTGTCATAAGTTTTATTTCATGCTTAGTCATAGGAGGAATTTCATTAATAATAAAAATCATATATCTAAATTCGATGGATAGAAAAAGAAGATTAATTAATGCTTTAAAAGATTTTTTATGTTCATTTATAGTATTATTTATTTTAGAATTTATTCTGAAAAGTTCAGGTATAAATTTAGGTAGTATCTTTAGTATAAGTTTTGGAAGCGCGGTAGGAGTAAATTTTGGAGATTTAATATTCTTTAATCACAAAGTTTAACTAGTCACTAAGAAGTTTTTTTATATATAGTAAAAACTTATAGAAAATAATCTTTATAATCAATTCTAGGGAATTTTTATATTAATTAAGGGACAAACCTTACACACTCATAAATAACTTATTTTTGTTATATTTTACTAGGCATCTTTAAATATGTTTTTAGAGAATAGTATTTATTGAAATTGTTCATGAAAACATCTGTTTTAATGGACATTTAGTTTTAGAATTTAAATTATGATATAATAATGTAATTAATCAAGAAGGTAGGTGTCATCATGTTTTGTAAAATTAGATTAATTAATTTAGCTCCAAGCAAAAGCTGCAATAATATCAAAGCATAGTTTGTAAGGAGCGATAAAATAGATGTTTTGTGCAGTTTTTGATTAAATATTTGCTCTAATAATAAATAGGAGAAATACTTATGAAATATAAAAAAGCACAAAATATATTACCTAAAGATGTTTTAGATTTAGTTCAAAAATACATCGATGGTGATTATATATACATTCCAAAGAAAGATGATAGCAAAAAATCTTGGGGTGAGGTTAGTGGAATAAAAGCTGAACTAAAAACAAGAAATCTTGAAATATATAGTAAGTACTTACAAGGAACATCAATTAAACAATTGTCTAAAGATTATTTTCTATCTGAAAGTAGTATTAGGAGAATATTATATATCTATAAAAATAAATAAATATATTTAATTGATTATAGTTAGTACAGAAATGTTCTTAATAAACTTTTCAAATTATATTTAACATATAATATTAAGTAACATACTTACTTAGGAGGAATTGTTAAATGATAAAAATTGAAAATTTAAATATTATTAATAATAAGGATATGGAAGAAATACTAGATACATGGGAATCATCAGTAAGAGCGACACATGACTTTTTAAGTGAAGAAGATATAATCTCAATAAAACCTCAAGTTATAGAAGGTGCTAAATATGTTAGTAAACTTTTATGTGTAAGAGACAAAAATGGTATTATAAAAGCTTTTATGGGAATACATGATTTTAAAATTGAAATGTTGTTTGTAAGTAATGAAAGTAGAGGACATGGAATCGGAAAAAAACTTGTAGAATATGCAATAGAAGTATTAAATGTAAATTATGTAGATGTAAATGAGCAAAATCCACAAGCATTAGGCTTTTATAAACATATAGGATTTAAAGTTTTTAAAAAATCTGAGTTCGATGAACAGGGTAATCCATTCCCTATACTGCATATGAAATTAAAATAATACAACTTATAGTATAACTAAATAAATATAAATAGAGTAATAATATTATTACTCTATTTTTCATTCAAAAAACATAGGATTTAATGAACATATTTAATTGCTCTATAATATATCTAAAAATATTTAAATCAATATCCAAACGGTACAAGAAATAAAAAACATCATTTTATGTACAGTTTTTTATATCAAAATAACAAGTTTTAAAATTTTACTTTATAAACTTGTTAGGTATTTTAAATAAGTTTTTAGAAAATAGTTTACTAAATTTTTACGAAAACATCTGTTTTAATGCACAATCTGTAAAATAAAGATATCTTTAAATGTTTTTTAAGACTAGTTAAAACTAAATTTAATAATAATTTAAGATTAGTTTAAGTTTAGTTTAAGTTTAGTTTAATTATTATGATATATTATAATAATTAAAAAAACTAGATTTCTAGAAAGGATCTGATTAAAATATCACAATTAATTGCAATAATTACTGCTATTTTAAGCTTATTAAATTACTCATTTTGGACAAGCAATAATCTTGATTTTTTATTTAAACTATTTAGTGTAAGTGGACAAGGATTGTTAGTAATATTTACACTTTTTGCTATGATATCTTATTCTGGAAAAAAGCTTACATTCAATTATAGAAATTGTCCTTATAAAGTATTTACTATAAGATATTCAATATTATTAATTTCGTTATTAGGAAATTTATCTATATTTATTGTCTTATTCCTAAACTTTATAGGAAAAATAAATGCTTTGTAATTTAATTAGAATATAACTATTTACTAAATTTCACTTTGGAGATTAGTTATGTATTTTGTATAAAGTTAATGCCATTAGAACACAAATAAGTAGGGTTCTAATGGCATTTTTGCTGCATATCTTTAAATGTGTTTTAGAAGCTAAAATCTAATGAATTAAATAATTTTAATAAATTTTTAATATTCTTAACAATCAAAAATGTATCTTATTTGTTACCACATAAATGAATCTATAGTTTAAAATTATCATAAATTACATTTAAAAAATATACGCGAAATGAGGGGTATCTATTATGGATATGTATTACGGTGAGCCAACTTTTGACTTATTTACGATCATGTTTTTTATAATCTTTTTTCTTATTTTGGGGACAATTATAATTAATATAATTAAAGGTTTTAATCAATGGTCTTACAATAATAAACAACCTATATTAGATGTAAAAAGTAAAGTTGTTTCTAAAAGGAGTGAAGTTATAAGACACGCTGGACATATTGATTCAAATGGAACACATCATAACGGAGGCTCATCTACAAATTATTATATTACATTTGAGTTTGAAAGTAAGGATAGAATGGAGTTTAGTGTTTCAGGAAAAGAATTTGGTATGATTGTTGAGGGAGATATAGGCGTTTTGAAATTTCAAGGAAGTAGATACCTAGAGTTTAAAAGGGATATTTAATCTAAATGCATTCAAAATTACTATTAGGGAGGACAATATGAAGATTAAATTAAATATAGGGAGTTTAGCAATAATTTTAGGAGTGTTGATATTATCTTTAGAATTATATGGGCTTAAATTTATACAACTTATGGAATTACAATTTACAGGTAGTTGCCCTACTAATTCATTTAACTATATAAATACTGAATTAGGCATAGCAATTGTCTTACCTATTTTAATAATAGGGTATGGGATTATGTTAATTGTAAAAAAAGATATTGGAGAGTAATAAAATATATAGTAATTTGTGTACAAAAAACACATATTTTAGTGGACACTTAATGTTATGTATTATAATTAAGTAAATAATTGATTATATTGAAAAAAATAAGTGGCTAATTCACTATGGAATTTAATTAAAAAAGAGCATTAAAATTTAATGCTCTTTTTTAATTAAATTTATTTGTTTAAAGTTAATTCTAACCACAAATTGGACTTTATATATTTTTAATTTGCCAATATTAGTATTGATAAAAGACCTACTAATACAACTGTAGCAATTGAAGCAAGTATATTAAGTACTTTAATGGTTTTGTTTTTAAATATTTTTGTGAATATATAAAATATTCCAATCCCCACTATTCCACCTAATGTATTACCTATAAGGTCTGTTATATCTGTCGCACCTATAGCAAAAATAAACTGTAAAACTTCAATTGATAAGCTAATAAAAAAAGACAGTGAAATTTTTTTAATAAAAGGCCATTTTGGATTCAACATACATGTATATATACCAACAGGAACAAATACAAGTATATTATTGATAATTTCATTAATATATATTTTTCCATTAACAATAACAGATTCAGAAAAAGGAATTAAATTAATACTCCTATTACCATGAATTGCATCAAGAAAAAAATCAAATGAAAAACTCATTTTAAATAAAAGAATCCATATTAATATGAAAAAATATACTGTAAACAAAATCGTAGTTAAATTGCGTTGCTTTTTATATTCCATAGTATCCTCCACTAATTCGTTAACCCCTTGAATTTTCAATCCTATTATATCATAAAAAGTATTCACAAAAATAGACGCTTTTATAGACATCTTCAATAAATACTATTTTCTAAAAATACATTTGAAGATATTTAATAAAAAGCACTTAGAATACATTTAGGTGAAATTAAACAAGGGGCATATAAAAAACTTTACAATAAGTATACACGCTTTTTTAAGAATAAAAATTAATTAAGGAATAGGTGATAAAAGAAATACTTACGTACATAAGCAAAATTTAAATAGATAGTTTTTTATAAGGAAGAGTACTTGAACTAGAGTAAATTTAATGTCTAGACAGAGTACAGGACAACTTAAAGGGAAAATAAATAATAGAAATTTTTATGTTTTGAATGGATAATCTTGGGCATAAAAAATATTAAATAAAAGATTATAATAAAATGACAGGAGATGAGTTAAATGTGTACGCATGTTCACATTTCAAGCAACAAAAATAACTTTTATTGGGGAAGAACTTTAGATACTTCTTTTAATCCATTTGATATTGGTTCAAAAGTAACTATTGTTCCTAAAAATTTTACTTTAGATACACAAAGTAAACCATGGAAAACAAAATACGCTTTTTTAGGTATAAGTTTATCAGGCTCTACTTTATTTTTTGATGGAGTAAATGAAAAAGGACTTGCTGGAGGACTTTTATTTTTAAAGGCATGTACATGGGATAAAAAAGACAATATAGAAAATGAAGGACTCATAGCTATTAATAGTGGTGAAATAATTCCTTGGATTTTAAGCAACTTTGAAAATGTTAGTGATATAAAGAAAAATATATCAAAAGTTGTAGTTACTGGTGATGATATTCCTTCATTAGGAGAGTTAGGTAAAGGAAATCCTATCACTGCTCATTATACTTTTACAGACAAAATGGGTAATTCAGTCGTATTAGAACCAACAAATAATGGACGTTTTAGAGTTTTTGATAATAATGTAGGTGTAATGGCTAATGATCCAACATTCGATTGGCATATGACTAATTTAGCAAATTATATTCAAGCACAAGGATTTAATAGACAACAAAATCATTTAAACAATAAAACAGCAATTACACCAATTTCAAATGGTACAGGTCTACTTGGATTACCAGGAGATTATACTTCACCATCAAGATTTGTACGTGCAGTATATTTAAGAAATCTTATAGGAGAAGTTAGTGATGAAGAAGCACCTGCTCAATTATTTAGTATTTTAAATTCTGTTTGGGTTCCAAAGGGAGTTATGCGTTTTTTTGAAGATAAAGATGACTCAGATTTTTCAAGTTATATGTGTGCATATGATCAAAATTTAGGTAAATTATATTTACGTGTTTTTAATCATATAGATACAATGGAATTCTCTTTAGAAAATGTCAGAGAAAATGAGCTAGTAACTTATTCAGTTAACTAGAAATTAAGGAAAATGATTTTTATAAAAAGTATTAAAAAATATTAACATATAGATATCATATGGTTTTAGTGTATAAATTAATAACAAGCAAAAAATACATAAGATATTGTTATATACGTTAAAACAAACTAAAAAAGAGTATGTTTGTTGAAATATATAAATTTCAACAAACATACTCTTTTTTAGTTATAACTATTATTTAAGGTTAAATTTTAATCGAAGCTTATAGCTATTACAAATTACAAATGAAATTTCATCTAAGAATATATATACTTTATTTAAAGAATGAATTACTTGTTGTTTACGGTAAATATCGTAAATAAGATTAAGTTATGATGATGTGGATGTTACTAAGTATATGGCCAAAATAACGGTTAATGATAGTGAGCATGTTAAGATTTGGTTGGATTATAATGATAAATATAAAAAGAAGGTACTAAAGCTTATAAATTCAAAGTAAATATATAAAAACATTCTTTTCCTTGTATTAAGGTTAATTAGGGGGATTATATGAGAAAAATAATAAAATTAATTGTAATAATTTTTTTATTAGGTCTATCAATTGGATGTAGCAGTAATGATAAATTAAAAGAATTAACTAAAGAAGAAAAAGTAGAGGATTTTGATTATTATATAAATACAATGAAAGAAAATTACGGCAACTTCGATGTATTTTATAATAAATACAATACAGAATACTTAGATTTATATGATGTTTTTAAAGAAGAAGTAGAAAACAGTAATAGCAATGAAGAATTTTATAACAAAATGAACACTTTAATAAATTTACTTGGAGATGGTCATACCAATCTAATACCACCAGATAGCATAGATTGGTATATAAATTCATATAAAGAAAGTTATCAAGGTAATGTTTTAAATGATAAAGATTTAATAGATAAAAATAAAAAATGGAAAATCTACCTAGGTGAAAATAATAATTTACAAAGTTTAAATAAAAAAATTAATGAAAAGATGTTTAAAAATAATAAGGGGAATATAGAAACAAAGATAATTGATGATGAGATAGCGTATATTAAAATAAATAGTTTTGGAGAATTTACTAATGAAGATATTAATAAAATAAATGAGTTATATAAAGAGATTAATAATTATAAGGACTATATTATAGATATAAGAGGTAATGGAGGTGGTAATAGTAAATTATGGATTGACCATATAGTAAGTCCTATAGTAAACAATACATATGAAAGCACAACATATGCACTTCATAAAGATGGAAAAATAACAAAAGAATATTATGAAGCAAGAGGAAATGATTTAAAGGATATAAATAAATTTCCTAACAAGGATATGTTAAAAAAAGTGAGAAATATAGAAGATTTTAAATATTACACTGAATATAAATTAAAATTTTCTAATGAAAGTATATTTGATGGTATAAAAAATAAAGAAGGTTATAATGGAAATATATATTTATTGGTAGATAAAAGAGTATTTTCAGCAGCTGAAGGATTGGCTATATTTTGTAAAGACAGTGGATGGGCAAAAGTTGTAGGAAATGAAAATAGCGGTGGTGATGGTGTAGGTATTGACCCTATAGTATTTAAATTACCAAATAGTGGTTTAGCCGTTAGAAGTACAGCAGAGAAAGGTTTAAATGCAGATGGAAGCAGTAATTTAGAAAATGGAACATCATTAGATTTATATATGAATTCCTTAGATGATTTAATCGAGTATATAAAAAATGATAATTAATAGTTGTAATACGTTCAGCAAATCTAGGTACAGAGAATTAATAGATAAGTATAGCAAAGAAGGGTGGTAGAAGTTTACTAAATTTAATTACAAACTCTATCTTAGTATGTATATTACAAAAACTATGATAGAGTTATTTTATTTTGCTTAGTTAATAGTTTTTAAATGTATTTTTAAGGGTATTTATCATTTTAAATAAGTTAAGTCTAACTATAAAAATGATAGTTAAATACATTTATCATACATAGTTAAAGGAGCATAATAAAAATGAAATATTTTATTGTTGAAGGAAAACTAAAAAATCAAAATCCAATTGATGAAAATATCATGAAAAAGCACATGGCTTATTCTCAAAAGGCAATGGATGAAGGATTAATATTAATGGCTGGACTTAAAGAAAATATGAGTGGAGGACTATTTGTTATGAAGGCAGAATCTATTGAAAAAATAGATGAATACCTATCTAATGAGCCACTTAAACTTTCTGGTATACAAGATTACAACGTTATAGAATTTTTACCTCATTACTTTAACCAATCACCTAGTGAATGGTTTAATAACTAATTTATAAAAAATTAATTGAACGTATTTATAAAACTAGTATGTAAAGGGGAGATAAAATTAAAAATAGACTACAAAATAACTGTACTTTAGTGATTTAAATATATAAATGCTAAAGTTCAGTTATTTCTTTAGTTTATATATTCTACAAAATATATCTTATTTGGTAAGTTTTCTATTCTTATATTTTACAATTATACTATAATTAAAGAGTTTAGAATAAGATAGTTAATATTTATTAATAAGGAGGAACGAAACGTTCCTCTTTTTTATTTAATAAATAACCCAATAATATTGAATAATAACCCAAAATGGGTTATTATTTAATGGGTGATAAAAATGGATAATTTAGGAAAAAAACTCAAAGAAGCTAGAAAAAGAAAAAATATAACTCAAGAAGAACTAGCTAAAAGGATTGGAATAAGCAAACATGCAATAGCAAAATATGAACAAGGGCAAAGAGAACCTAATTTAAAAATACTTACAAGTATTATAGATGAACTTGAAATGGACTTTTGGGAAGTAGCACAAGATGCTAATTTAGAAATAGAAGCAGCACCTCCTTATGAAGAAGGTATTAAATTTGGTGATGAGGTATATGAAAAGGCTATGAAAAAGCTAGATGGAATGTTTAAGGAAAAGGATATTAAGTATCTTGATAAAGAGGAAATGTTAAAAAAGGTACTTTGCGAAAATAGGGATCTAGGAGTTAACAGAAGGCTTATATCAATGTGCCATAGGGAGTATTGTAAGAGGTTTGGTGTTAAGAACAATGGTGTTATAAGCTTTGATAGTTATACATATTTTGATGATTTTAAGAGAGAGTTTTATGATGAACTTGTAAGGGCTTTATTGTTTACTGTTGAGCTCAAGATGAAGGAAGCTGAGGATAGGATAAAGAAGTATTAATTTAAATATTACAAACTTAATACATAATAATTAGCTATTATACAATGGTAATAAGTAAAATTAAATTAAATAATTATAAAATATAAGAATATATTGGAGGAGCATGGAAATTGAATGCAAAAGACCCTAAGTACTCAGTATCTATATACAACAAAATATTGGACGAAAATACCATAAATGATATAAAAGAGTACTTAAAAAAAGGAATAACAGTATACTTGTTTATAAATGAGAAGGTAAATAAAGAAATTTTGCCAGATATACTAAAGTATGCAATAGAAAGTTATTTTCTAATTGTAACTCAAATAAATATAAATTTATATAACAAAGGATTAAAGAGCATTGATAATGATATATTAGATTATGATTTTTTTGAAAATGTATGCAAAGATAAAGAGAACGAATTTAATAATCAACAATTTAAAATAGTTCACTCAAAAGTAGATGCTAATATTTTGATAAAAGCTGGTGCTGGAACTGGCAAAACTACAACAATGATAAATAGGATTTTATTTTTAAGACATATGAATAGATTCTTTAAACTAAATGAAGTTGTACTCATAACATTTACTAATGAAGCTAGTATTCAAATGAGAGAAAGACTTATAAAAAGAATAGAAAAATACTATAGTTTAACAAAAGATAATAAATACCTTAAATGGCTAGATGAAGTAGCTAATATGAGAATAAGAACAATACATTCTTTTGCAAGAGATATACTAGAAAAACATGGAGAGCATTTAGGTTTTTATGATAATTTCAAAATAACAACATTTAAATATAAAAGATACAAATTAATAGAAAAATACATTGAGGAATTTAAAAACTCAAATGATGATAATATATATTCTGAATTTGAGAGAATTCCACAATATGAGCTTATTAGAAAGATTATAGCTATAATCGAAAAATTGGATAACTTTGCAGTAGATACAAACTCTATAAATTATAATGTAAACTTTGGAGATGAATCATCAGGATTTAATAAAATGTTAGAGTTTATAATTAAAAATGTTACAAATGAACTTGAACAAATAAAAAAGAAAATAATTCATGGGAAATAAATGATTTAATAAAAAAATTGCCAAACTTAGAATTTAAAAATGGACATAATTTAAATTTAAAAGTTTTGATGGTAGATGAATTTCAAGATACTGATAAAACTCAAGTAGACTTTGTATCTTGGATAATTGAACATTCAAATGCAAAACTATTTGTAGTTGGTGATGAAAAGCAAAGTATATATAGATTTAGAGGGGCTGATTATACAGCATTTGAACAACTAAAGAAAAACTTCCAACAGATTTCAATAGATAAACTTAATGAATTTAGCTTAGTAAGAAACTATAGAACTAATAAAAAATTATTAAATAATATTGATGAATGGTTTGTTGAAATAGGAGATAGAGTAGAAAGATTTAATTACAATGAGAGTGATAGAATATATTCACTTAAAAATAGTGAATGTGAAAATGAAATAGAAATAAGAGATTTAGAAATGTCTCTTAGCAAAACAGATTTAATAAAAAATCTTTTAGATATAAAAAAAGAAACTGAGGAAGTTTGTATTTTAGTTAGAAGAAATAGTGATGTTAGTTATATAAAAGAAATATGCGATGAAAATGCTATACCTTGTGAAGTATCATCTACAGGAGATTTTTTTAGATGTGAACCAGTAAGAGAACTTTACATAATGATTAAATCTCTAATTAATAAAAATGATAATAAAACAATTTATTCATTGTTAAATACATCATACAGTGATGTAGAGATAAGTAAATTGGAATTATTAAAAAGTATATCTATGGAAGAAAATGATATAAATAAACTTTTAAAGAGCTACTTAGAAAAATTAAATTGGGATAAGTATATACAAAAATCAAAAGTAGAATCTCCGATAACATTAATAGAAGAAATGATAAACGATATAAAACCAGAAGTAAAATATTATAAAAGTAAATTGAATAAGTTTAGTAAAGAAGATGCTAAAGTAATGGCTACTGAGTACAAAATGAACTTAGATCATTGTATGTTTTTAATTAGAAAAAATTTTAATAAAAATGCATCAACTTTAAATAGTATAGAAAATTATCTAAAAATAAATATACAAACAAATGATGTAGAGAGTATAAAAAAAGCAAATCAAACATATAAGAGAAACTTCATAAAATGTATGACAATACATAAATCAAAGGGATTAGAATTTGACTATGTAGTGCTTCCAGAAACATCACATGAGTTTGTTCCAAATAAAAGAGACTTAGAAATTATAATCAGTAGAGATAGATTTGAAAATGTAAACATAGCTTATAAGATAACTTTTGGAAATAGTATAAAAACTGTTTCAAATAATTTATATAAGGAACTAAAATTTGATGAAAAAAAGAGATAATAGGGGAAGAAACACGATTATTTTATGTAGCATTAACTCGTGCTAAAAAAGAACTATATGTTCATAAAAAGAGCATAACGTCATCTAATATAAACTCATGGATGACTTTAATTCCGGAGGTACAGTATAATGTTTAGGGTTGAAATACATGATAACTCATATGAATATTTTTCAAAGATAGATTTAGAAGAGAATGCATTTCATATAACTTCAAATCTATCCTTAGAAAAATTAATCAAAGAAAACAATAAAAATCCAAGCTACGTATGGAAAGTAAAAAATATAACTCATTTATTAGAAAATATATATCCTAATCTTCATGACTTACTAAATAACAATAGATTAAAAATAGATCTTAGAGATATTTTAATAAAAAATGAAGTACATGAGAGCTTAATGAAAGAAGAAAATATAAAAATACTATTTAGTGATTATATATTTTTAATACAAAGTGGAATAAGACAAATTCCAACTATAGAAAACATAAGCAAAGAACAAGAAGTAATAATAAATATATTTAACCAATTTGTACAAAAAGGAAGTGTACAAGAAATAATAAAAGAATTATCATCAGCAGCAAACTTAAAAAATAAATATACAGAAGTTATAAATGAAAATATAAAGACAATATATTTATATAACTTCAATAACTTATATTTATCTAGAATGGTATTTTTCACAAGATTAAAGTACCTAGGATATGAAGTTGTATTTAGAATACCTCAATTAAATATAGAAAATATTGATGAGCCTTGGAAAAAACTATATTCTAAAAAGTATTTTATGTGGGATGAAAGTAAGTATATAAAATATAATCCATTAGAAAAAAGTACATATACCGATTACATACAAGGACTTGAAGTAAAGGATGATAATAAAGATATAGTATTTAAAGAATTTTTAGGAAGCTTTGAGTTTAAAAATGAGCTAAAACATAATAAAGATAAATCTATATCATATTATGCACTAGATACAAATCTTATAAATCAAGTTTTTGACATAGATGAAGAAAAAGAACAACATATGCCCCTTATAAAATTTATGACTAACATATATACTCCTAAGTTTAAAGACTCAGATATATATTTAAATTATAGTTTATTAACGGAGCTTTTAACATCAGGGTGGATTGAAATAAAAGAAGGAAACCGGATCATAAATGGAATAGATCATTTAGATTTTATAAAAAATTTAGAAAGTTACTTTGAAGGATTAGAAGATATAGAATCTATTTTAAATAGAATAGAAGATCTGAGAAATTTAAAACTAGCTAGCGATACCATGGAAAACAAGGTAAAGCAAAAAATAATTAAAAACAAAGTTAAAAGATATTTATCAAATCCTTTTAGATGCATATCATATGTAAATGTTGAAAATTATGATATAACAATAGTTCAATTTAAGTCTTTAATAGAGAGATTAAGATATATATTAAGAAACATCTTAAAAAGGGAAGATGAATTTGTTGAATATAATAAAAATACAATATTTTTAAAATCAATACTAGAGAAAAATATATTTATAAATGAATTAAGAGAGGATGAGGAATATAAACCTATAATAGATAAAATATATAAAGCATTAGAATATAAGCATGATATAGATATTATATACAAAGAAGATGTAAAAGAGCTTACAAGAATACTTTTAAGTAAAAATAGTGAAGAAGAAACACACAAAGTACTTCCAATTGACACGATAGATGGAGATTGGCAAAGAAAAGTATATGATGAAATTCATATAACAGATTTATCATTTAAATCATATCAAAAGTATCTAGAATCTAGAAAAACTATAGGAAAGTATATAAATCATAAATTTATAAATAAAATACTAAATACAAATATGTATAAAGATAAAGAAGAATTAAAAAAATGCTTAGAGATAGCTAAACTATCAGTAAATAATACTGAGCAATTTTTCAGCTTTGATATATCAAATTTAATAGTAAACTATAAAGGTAAAATTGTGCTAAGTTATATACAAAACCTGAGGGATGGAGATAGCGAAAGTATATTACTTAGAGTATTAAAAAATTTATACCAAAGAGAACATAATATAGAAAATACACTCTTAGATTATTTAGATAATATAGAAATAGAAGAAAACAAAAAAGAACCTCTTATAATAACTAACGATATATTAAACAAACATAGAGTAATATCACCAGTTGGATATAGAGATTTAGACTTTTGTTATACTAAATTTATATACTCAAATATACTAGAATCAAATGTAATATATGAAAGTGATTTCCATCATAAGCTATTATTTTCAACAATTATATCGCTTTTAAAAAGAGATATACCAAACTATGAAGATAATATAAAAAGATTTTTATTTCCACTTTTTCCACAATGGAATGAAACTACAAAGGAGAATATGGTAATGACAAATCTTAAAAACCTACAACTAAAAGAGTATTATTTATATGAAAATATAAATTTTCCTAAAAATATAGATAGATTACAAATACTTATGAGCAAATATATAGTTACAGAAAAGTATAAGGTTAAAAATAGATATGAAGAAAATAAACTAGATACAGAAAAATTATTTAAAGAATTTAGCACAAATTACTTAAATAATAATGAGTTATATAATCCTGGTAGACATTGTACAATGTGTCCACATATTTTAATTTGTGATAAGGGGGAATATCCAGTTGAGCGAGATAATTAGTAAAAATGATTTAATAAGTTTTTTCTCAAATATAGCAGAAATATGGCAACATCATATAGACTACAATTTCTTCAAAGACATAGAGCTTTCTCCAGATCAAATTAAAATAATAGATCATGATGAAGATCAAATGCTGATTAATGGATATGCAGGTACAGGAAAAAGTATAACTCTTTTATATAAATTTATAAATACGATACTAAGAGAAGCAGAGTCTAAAAAAATATTATATATTTCATATAATTATACATTAATAGCAGATACAATAAAGAAACTTAACGATAGTGAAATATATATGAAAAATAAACATCGACATGAAATAGATGTAACAACATACCATGAAATGGCTTATAAGCTTCTAAGAAAGCTAGAAGTAATAGATGGAAAGAAAAAATCAAAACTAACACAAGAAGAAATAATAAGAAACGATCAAGATGCACTTAGAAGAATAGGTGTAATTGTTGATAAGTATAAAAATCCACAATCAGAAGAGTATGAAAAAATACCAAAAGACGAAAAACTTTACTCAACACATGATGCTAGATTTATAAAAGATGAAATAAAGTGGATGAAAGAAAATGGATTTGTAGATAAACCAGAATACATAGAAGTCGAAAGAAAAGGTCGTTCAAGAAGTATACGTCTTACAAAAAAGCAAAGAAATACTATATACAAAATATTTGAAGTTTACAATAAAATGTTAAAAGAACAGTTTCATAACCATATGGACTTAGAAGATTATGCACTAGAGATAATAAGAAATAAAAAATGGATAAAAGATGATTTAAAGTATGATTATGTATTTGTAGATGAAGTTCAAGACTTACAGCCTATGCAAATAAAAACATTAGTTATGCTTACAAAAAAATCACTAATTATATCTGGTGACCCAAGACAAACAATTCATAGAAGAAGTCCATATTCATATGAAAAATTAGGAATAAATATAACTGAAAGAGGTCGAAATAGAGTTTTAAATAAAAACTACAGATGTAGTGCTCAGACAATGAGATTAGCAAACTCTCTAAACTTTGATAATGGAGAACATAAACTAGATAAAAGAAACTTCGTTAGAGAAGGAGATAAGCCACTTATAGTAAAATGTGAAAATGCAAATAAAGAAATGGAATTTGTTATAAATAAAATAAAAGAAATATTTGATGAAAATCCTAATGAAACAGTAGCAGTTATACATAGAGAAGAATCAGAAATATCAAATAGTAGATATTCAGATAGATTAAAGGCACTAAAAGGACACTTTTTAAATGTAAGTGATAGTAAAAACTATAGCTCTAAGTTTAATACAAATAAAACAAAACAAATACTATACACATCAGCATACGATATAAAAGGATTAGAATTTGACCATACATTCTTAATTCAGTTTAATGATGAGCATTATCCTCAAAAATATCAAATAGAGGAATTACTAAAAAATCAAGAGATGGATGAAAGTATGCTAAAAGAAGATATAGATGAGATAAAAAATATAGAAAAGAAATTATTATATGTAGCAATGACAAGAGCCAAGAAAAACTTATATATGACATACAGTGGAAATATATCAGAGTTTTCAAATGACTTTGAATCACAAGATTATGAAACACAAATATATAAGTAACAGCAAGGAGGGGATAATATTTGAGGTTTAACAAAAGTAAAGCTATAACAAAAGAAGATAATAAAAATCAAAAGATTTATATAAATAAAATAGATACAGATGAAACAATAATATTAGATAATGAGTATATATTTCTAGATAGTATAAAAACAACACAAGATATAGTTGTAATGAAAAAAACTATAGTACTTGGAGATATGGAGTGTAATTTTTTAAACGCGCTAGAAGAAATAATATGCTATGGAAATATCAAGGTAAACACAATATACACAAATAAAGACATAGAATACTTCAAGGACATAAGTTACAATACTGTAGTTTCTGGGAATGTAAGAAAAAAACAAATAGGCGAAGAAACAATAAGAGAAGTAGAAGTAATAAAAGAAGTGCAAGTAATAAAAACAGTAGATGTAGAAGTTGAGAAAATAGTTGAAGTTAACCCTCTGCAAGACACAAAAATAGATAATGAAACACTAGCTGATAAGCTGATAATAATAGATGAATTTAAAGATAAGATTGTAAACTATAGAGATAGTGAACTTATATTTTTAGAAAATGATATTTTACTAGAAGATTTAGAACAAATTGGATTAACCTTCGAGGAATACAAAAGAGATAGTGAAATATTAAAAAGCATAATACATTACTCAAATATTAATGAAATATATACACTAAATGAGTATCTAGAGTTTTTAAATATAATAAAAGATATACCACAGTGGCTAGAAGAACTTGATATAGTAGACGAAGTGATAAACAATCATAAAATATATTTTAGTGAGGAACTACTAGAGCTAGAGATAGTTTTAGATAATGTAGATGATTTTATAAAATTAATAGGAAGTATAAATAGTTGTAAAAAAGAATTAGGAAATAACTATGAAGAAATAGGACAATTAGTAATAAAAAAGTACTATGAAACTATAAATGGGCAAATAGAACAAAATCAAGTTCAAAAAGAACTTATAGACACTAAAAAAGAAAATATTGTAGATATAATAAGAGAAGTAGCTTATCAAGAAATTAAAGAAAAAGTTGATATAAATGAATTATACGAAAAGTATATATGGAAAAAAGGGAAATTAATAGAGTGTAATATTATAAATATAAAAAATGACACATTAGAGCTTGAAGAAATTAATAATAGTGATAAAGATAACTTATCAATATTAATGAAGAAACAAAAACAAAGCATATATCAAGTAGGAGATAAATTATTTGTTCATATAAATAATGTACAAATAAATAATGAAAAAATAGAAATAGAAGTATCTAATGATTCTGATAATATGCCTAGACTTTTATTTAATAAGTTAAGAGAAAAATATGATTTAAGTAAATGTAGTATACAAAAATATGAAAGAATAAAAGGTATAGCAACTTGTATAGTTATAGTATTGCTTGAAAAAGATACTGACACTAAAATGATTAAACATATACAAGAAGATATGAAAAAATACTTAGGAAAAGAAGATATAAGAATATTTATATATGATAAAAATCCTGAAATATTCCTATGTAATATGCTAGATATAAAAGAAAGCAACATATGTACATATAAATCACTTAAAAAATGTGTAGTAACAATAAATCCTGATGAAGAAAACAGAATAAGTAACTTACTAGATAAACAAGGAAATAATATAAAAAATATATTTGAATATGAAATAGATATAAAAGTAAATTCTGTAAATAAAAATATTAATCTAAATAAAGATACTAAAGAAGAAAATAACCTAATTAAAAAATTAGATAATAAAAGAGAACGTGAATCAGATAATGAGACAAAAAATGTAGAAATAGCTAATGATAAAGAAATATATGCTAAATTACTATCTCAAAAAGGAAACTTACTTGGTGGTAAAATAATAAAAATGTCCAATGAAGAGATACAAATAGATATAGGATATAAGGCAGAAATAGTAATTAAATACTTTGATAAAAGTGTTCTTACAAAATATAAAGTAGGAGACTATATAGAAGGAGTAATAGAAAATATAACGAAAAAAGAAGACCAAAGCGTAAGATCTATACTAAGTAGAGATGATGTAGACTTTGTTAAGGGATGTTTAAAAGATGTTAGAAATGAAATGAATTTAAAAAGTATAACATTTAAAGCAGTTAAAAAAATTAAAAATAAAAATGAGTATGCAGTTTTGATAACAACTTTAGAGAATATATTAGAAAGTAAAATAAGAGAGTTAAAAGAAAAAGTTGAGGCTAAATTAGATGTAGGAACTGTTGAAATATATATCTATAATAGCGACATAACAAAACTTATAAAAAATATTACAAAGGCTAATATAAAAAGCACTAAGAAGTATGACATACTTAGCATGTGTAAAATAGTATGCTCAAAAGAAGACATGCAGAATGTAAAAGAAAAAGAAGAAACAATAAAATTACTTACATCTTGTAAAAAGATAGATATAAAAGTGAGTCAAGATGATGGTAGTAAAAGTAAAGTAGTAGCAAATGATTTAATAAAAGAAATAGAAGAAAAAGGAAATGATACGTCAAAATCAGAGCTAGCAATAACTAAAGTTAGTCCAGGAATGAGAAAAGATCTTATTAACTTAGAACAAAAATATGATAGTAAAAAATGGAGCATTGTAGAAGGCAAAGTTAAAGCTATATACAAAGATGAAATAGAGTTTGAAATAGAAGAAAATGTAGTAGGTGTGCTAAAAAGATATACTGCAACTGAAAAAAATAAACTGTATAAACATAATGAAGTAGCTCCATGTTATGTATGTGGTGTAGTTAATACTGGAGATAAAGTAAAATTACAACTTATAAAAAGTAGTGATAATTATTTCAAACAACTTTTTAATTATTATAAAAATCAATTAGATATAAAACTTTGTAACGTTAAAAAATGTACATATGATAAGGAGCATGGAGTACTTATAATAATAGAAGATAGATATAAAAAGGTGACTAAAGAAGAATTAAAGTTTATAGAAGAACTTATGAATAATGAGTGTGGTAGAGATATAGTTAAAATAGTTAGATTTCAGTTTAATGCAGAAGCTTTTTTAAGTGAAGTATTTGATGTTTTTATAGATCAAGTAAAACAAGAAGGACCAGGAAGGTTTAAAATAGTTAAACTAGATTCTAGAAAAAAGGAAAGAGCACAGTTTGTATATAATCAAATATATAGAATGATTAATTATAAAGTGGAGCTATAAAAGTTAAAGGATTAAAATGAAGATAGTATAGTAAGATTTTTATAACCCATATTAGCCTTGGTAAATCTTGTGTAGATGAATATTTTTTTGATAGATATTATGGTTTATTGAGTGAAAGTGATGACTATAAAGGTTTAATAACATCAACTGATGATTTTAATATTGATTGGGAAAGAGAAGATATAAAATCCTATCAATAATATTTAGAATTAGTTTGATAATATAAAAGTTGATACACAATTTAGAAATAAATAAAAATAGGAGGAACGAATCGTTCCTCCTATTTTTATTATTAAGTTGTAAGTATTTAATAAGATGATTTGTAGCCTTAAATTTTGAAAATAAAATCATAAATAGAATAGTAATAAAATTTAGAAAACTAAATAAAATCAAAGTATAAATATTTTAATGTTATAATTTAGATGAAAAAAGTTGATAGCAACAATTAAAAATATATATGAAAAAAATTAGCTTTAGTATAATTTAATAAGTGGAATTAGTAAAAATACCCCTATGTAAGGGTGTTTTTATGTATAAGTCTAATAATTATAAAATAAAGAATTATAAGATTAAGTTAAATAAGTATATTAAGCTTTGTAAATAAAAGCAAATAAATATAAAATTTAAAAAGATTTAAAAAAATGTTATAATTCTTAGTAGATAAAAATACTAGTAATTATAAAAAATGGAAATATATATAAATTTAGTATTGAGGGGGAGAAACAATAATGGCACACCAAAGTGAAGCAGAATTAGAATCAAATCTAATCAAACAACTTGTAAGCCAAGGATTCAATCAAGTTAAAATATCTGATGAGGAAGAACTTATAAATAACTTTAGAAAAGAATTATACGAACACAATAAATCAAAACTAAATGATGAGCAATTTACAGATAAAGAGTTTGAAAGAATACTTCGTCATGTAGAAGGAAAAAGTGTATTCCAAAGTGCAATGATACTAAGAGATAAGTTTATACTAGAAAGAGAAGATGGTAGCGAAGTATATATAGAATTCTTTGACACTCAAAATTGGTGTAAAAACAGATTCCAAGTAACTAATCAAACAACAGTAGTTGGAAAGTATACAAACCGTTATGATGTTACATTACTTATAAATGGACTACCACTTGTTCAAATAGAATTAAAACGTAGAGGTCTTGATTTAAAA
This sequence comes from Romboutsia hominis, assembly GCF_900002575.1. NCBI lineage: Bacteria > Bacillati > Bacillota > Clostridia > Peptostreptococcales > Peptostreptococcaceae > Romboutsia > Romboutsia hominis. Next base: position 1,084,214 of record NZ_LN650648.1, read on the forward strand.
GAGGCTTTCAATCAAATAAATAGATATAAAAAGCACTCATACCAAGGGTTATATAGATATATTCAAATATTTGTAGTAAGTAATGGAGTAGACACAAAATACTTTGCAAATAGCGATAAAGAAATCTTATTTAGTCATACATTCTTCTGGAGTGATGCAAATAATAAAAGAATTAGTAATCTAAAAGAATTTACAGAAACTTTCTTAGATAAATGTTTTGTATCAAAGGTTATAGCAAGATACATGATAACTAATGAAACTGATAAACTACTAATGGTTATGAGACCATATCAAATATATGCAGTAGAAGCACTTGTAACTCGTGCTTTTGAAACTAATAACAATGGATTCATATGGCATACAACAGGTTCTGGAAAGACTTTAACATCTTTCAAAGCTAGTCAAATACTATCAAAAGAGCCTAATATTAAAAAAGTATTTTTCTTAGTTGATAGAAAAGATCTAGACTCTCAAACAATAGCAGAGTTCAATAAATTTGAGCCTGATAGTGTTGATACAACTGATAGAACAGATACTTTAGTTAAGCAAATAAAAGATATAAATAAACCACTTATAGTTACAACAATACAAAAGATGGCTAATGCTATAAAAAATGATAAATATGCTAAAATAATGAACCAATATAGAGAAGAGAAGGTAGTATTTATAATAGATGAGTGCCATAGATCTCAATTTGGAGACATGCATAAGGCAATAAATAAACACTTTATAAATGCTCAATACTTTGGATTTACTGGTACACCAAGATTCTTTGAAAATAGAAGTCAAGAAGGTAGAGTTACAGCAGATTTATTTGAAAAATGCTTACATACATATTTAATAAAAGATGCTATAAGTGATGGAAACGTACTTGGATTCTCAGTTGAATACATAAAAACATTTGATGGTGGATTTGATGAAGAAGATGATGAGAAAGTAAAAGCAATAGATAAAGAAGAAGTATTTATGTGTGATGAAAGAATAAACTTAGTTGCAAATCACATTTTAGATATTCATAATGCTAAGACTAAAAATAAGCAATATACAGCAATATTTACGGTTCAAAGTATAGATATGCTTGTAAAATACTATGATGCATTTAAAGCTATAAACCATGACTTAAAAATAGCTGGAATATTTAGCTTTGGAGCTAATGAAGAAAGTGAAGGAAAAGATGAACACTCTAGAGACTCACTTGAAAGAATGATTACAGACTACAATAAAATGTTTGACTGCAATTACTCAACAGATACATTCCAAAGTTATTTCTCAGATGTATCTAAAAAAGTAAAAAATGCGAAAATAGATATACTAATAGTTGTAAATATGTTCTTAACTGGGTTTGACAGTAAAACATTAAATACTTTATATGTCGATAAAAACTTAAAGTACCATGACTTAGTACAGGCATATTCAAGAACTAATAGAGTTGAAAAGTCTACTAAACCTTATGGAAATATAGTTTGCTATAGAAAATTAAAGAAAAGAACTGATGAAGCACTATGTTTATTCTCACAAACTGATAATACTGATGTTGTATTAATGGAAAGTTATGAGCATTACTTGGATTTATGGCATGCAGAGTTTAAAAAATTAAAAGATTTAACACCAGAACCAGGTGACGTAGATAGTCTTCAAAGTGAAGAAAATAAAAAGAAATTTATATTAGCATTTAGAGACTTAACAAAGGTCCTAACAAAGCTAAATACATTTACAGAGTTTGAATTTGAAGAAGAAAAACTAGGAATGGATGAACAAAGCTACCAAGACTATAAAAGTAAGTACTTTACAATATATGAAAGTGTAAAAAGACAAGAAGATGAAAAGACTTCAATACTGGCAGATATAGACTTTGGAATAGAGCTTATGCATAGTGATAAAATCAATGTAAGCTATATCATGAATTTAATAAGAGAGATAGATCTATCTGACCAAGAGAAAAAGGCTCGTGATATTAAAAATGTAATAACAGAACTTGATAGAGCAGATAATGAAGAGTTAAGACTTAAAGTTGATTTACTAAAAGAATTTTTAAATAAAGTAGTACCAGAGCTTGGAACTGATGCAGATATAGATACTGCTTATGAAGAATTTGAAGAAGTAAAAAGAGAAGAAGAAGTAGATAGCTTTGCAAATGAAATAGGCTTAGATAGATATAAGATAAAAGATTATATTTCGGAGTATGAGTATTCTGGAATAATAAATAGACAAGAAATAAGTGAAGAGATAAAAACTGAGTTAAAACCTAAGTTTACACTTAGAAGAAAGATGGTAAATCAGGTTAAAAACTTTATATTTGATCACGTTAGAAAATTCGCATAAAGTTGTTATTTTTATTATTCTTAAATTAGAAAACATAAAATTGCTATTTATGAAAATAGCAAAGAATAAAGGAGGTGCTACATCGAAGTTAGAAAAGTTAGGAAAAGTAAATCATGGATTAACCACATCTAGAATTACAGCTAAACCAGATGAACTACAAGAAGAAATACCTTTATTTACGATACAAGATCTAAATATAGAAATGGGAAGCTATGATTTAAAATCAGAAGGTAAAACTATATCAGTGAGTCAAGAAACTTTTGATAAAAAATTATTATCAAGAGAAAACATGGTGATAGTAGGTCTTACAGTGCATAAAGCTTATGTAATAGAAAAGCATCATGAAGGAAAAATAATACCTTCAAATTTTGCTTATATGTACTTGGATGAATCTAAAATAGACTCCAATTATTTTACTTGGTATTTTAATGAGCATCCAAATATAAAAAGGCAGCTACAAGTAGCAACACAAGGATCTATGGGAATAATGGCTTTATCAGTTCAGATGCTTAGAGAGTTAGAGATAGAGTTACCTACCATTAAAACACAAAGAAAGTTAGGTAAAATTTATGAACTAAGAAGAAGAAAAGAAAAAGCATTATATGAAAAAAATATTTTAGAAAAAGATTTATATAAACAATCAATGATTAATAAATTAAAGGAGGCAATGCCATGCAAGTAAGTGAAAAACAACAAGAACAACAAAGAGAATTACACACAAGATTATGGGCTATAGCAAATGATTTAAGAGGAAATATGGAAGCCAATGAATTTAAAAATTATATCCTTGGGTTAATATTCTATAGATACCTTAGTGAAAAAGTTGAAAATAGAGCTAAGGACTTATTATCAGAAGATGATATAAGCTATCGTGATGCCTGGGCAGATGAAGAATATAGAGAAGCATTACAAGAAGAGTTATTAGAACAATTAGGATACTTCATAGAGCCAGAATTCTTATTCTCTACATTACTTCAAGCAATAGAAGATGGAAGATTTGATATAGAAATGCTTCAAGGAGCAATAAATGATATAACAGAATCTACATTAGGAGCAGATAGCCAAGAAGACTTTGACCATTTATTTGATGATATGGATTTAGGTTCTACAAAGCTAGGAAGAGATGTAAAAAGCCGTTCAAAACTTATAGCTAAAGTAATGGCAAACATTGCTGAAATAGATTTTGCACATGAAGATTCTGAAATAGATGTACTTGGAGATGCTTATGAATATTTAATATCTCAATTTGCTGCAAATGCAGGAAAAAAGGCTGGAGAGTTCTATACTCCACAACAAGTTTCAAAGATACTAGCAAAGATTGTAACAGTTGGAAAGACTGACTTAAAGGATGTTTATGACCCAACTTGTGGTTCAGGTTCCCTTCTACTTCGTGTAGCAAAAGAAGCAAAAGTTAGAAAGTTCTACGGACAAGAGCTTACATCAACAACTTACAACCTAGCTCGTATGAATATGTTACTTCATGATATAGAATATACAAACTTTGATATAAAGAATGATGATACATTAGAGCATCCAGAGCATGAAGGGATGAAGTTTGAAGCTATAGTTGCAAACCCTCCATACTCGGCTAAATGGAGTGCAGACCCTAAATTTTTAGATGATGAAAGATTTACTGCTTATGGTAAATTAGCTCCAAAGTCAAAAGCAGACTTTGCATTTGTTCAACATATGATTCATCATTTAGATGATAAAGGAACAATGGCAGTTGTACTTCCTCATGGTGTACTTTTCAGAGGTGCAGCAGAAGGAGTGATAAGAAAGTATCTAATAGAGGAAAGAAACGTATTAGATGCTGTCATAGGGCTTCCAGCTAATATATTCTATGGTACAAGTATACCTACAGTTATTTTAGTATTTAAGAAGTGTAGAGAAAATGGAGATAACATTTTATTTATAGATGCTTCTAATGAATTTGAAAAAGGAAAGAATCAAAATAATTTAACTGATGCTCAGGTTGAAAAGATAGTTGATACTTATGTTGAGAGAGAAACTATTGATAAATACAGTTACGTGGCTTCTATGAATGAGATAAAAGAGAATGACTATAATTTAAATATACCAAGATATGTTGATACTTTTGAAGAAGAAGAGCCAATAGATTTAGTAGCTGTTAGTGAGAGAATTGCTAATATTGATAAAGAAATAGCTAGTATTGATGATGAGTTAGCAGTTTATTTAAAAGAGCTTGGATTATAAGGGGAGGTGGATGATATGAATAAGACACCGAAGCTTAGATTTAAGGAGTTTAGTGGAGATTGGGAGCGTGTTAAAGTCGGTAAAGTTTTTTCTCAAGTAAGAAATGGTTTTGTAGGAACAGCAACCCCTTATTATGTAGATGAAGGGGTTCCATACTTACAAAGTAACAATATAAGAAAAAATAAAATAGATAAAAGAAAAATAGTTTATATAAATGATGAGTTTCATAATAAGAATAAAAAATCCATATTAAAAAAAGATGATATTTTAATGGTTCAATCAGGTCATGCAGGTGAATGTGCTGTTGTAACAGAAGAATTTGAAAATGCGAACTGTCATGCATTGATTGTAATGACACCTACAAAAAATATAAATTCAACTTATTGCTCATATTATATAAACTCAGATATAGGACAAAAGAGGATATATAAGTTAATAACAGGTAATACAATAAAACATATACTTGCATCGGAAATGAAAGAGTTTAATATCATAAAACCTGAGTTAAAGGAACAAGAGAAAATAGCAACATTCTTTTCTTTAATTGATGATAAGATTTCTCTTCAAGATGAGAAGGTGGAGGCTCTTAAAGATTATAAGAAGGGTATTATGCAAAAGATTTTTAGCAGAGAGTTAAGGTTTAAGGATGATGATGGTAGAGATTACCCTAAGTGGAATCATAAAAAACTAAACAGTTTTGTTGAGAGAGTTACAAGAAAAAATAAAGGCATTCAATCAACATTACCATTAACTATATCAGCTCAATATGGATTAGTAGACCAAATAACATTTTTTAATAAAACAGTTGCAAGTTCAAATTTAGAAGGATATTACTTATTAGAAAAAGGTGAATTTGCATACAATAAAAGTTATTCAACAGGATATCCATTTGGAGCGATAAAAAGGCTAGATAATTATGATAAAGGTGTTTTATCAAGTTTATATATATGTTTTGCGCCATTAGAAAATATAGACTCTGATTTTTTACTACAATATTTTGAAACATCTTGCTGGTATAAAGAAATATCTATGATAGCAGTAGAAGGCGCTAGAAATCATGGTTTATTAAACATAAGTGTTAGTGATTTCTTTGAAACTTATCATTGGATACCTTCTTATGAGGAGCAGGTCAAGATAGGGAAGTTCTTATGTCAAATAGATGAAAAGGTAGCAAAAGAGCAAGCGAAGCTAGACTCTTTAAATGAATATAAAAAAGGATTATTGCAACAGATGTTTATATAAAGTGGGGTAGATAAATGAACTCAATAATAAATGAATTTAGAGAATTCGTTAATAATAATTTAGATTATATAATTTATGTATACGCTAACAAAAATGGCAGAAACCAGTGGAACTGTATATGTGCAAGTATGAATTGGATAGAAGTAGCACTAGATAATATATCTTGCATCCAATATGATGAAAAAAATATTAATATAAAGTGTATGCAAGTTTATTCATATATATCAGCAATTGACCTTATTTGGGAATCTATTAAACAGTTACATAGAGTTATAGTTTCTCCTAAAGGAGTACCCTTTAAGGATGATATTAGAGTGTTTGAAAAACAATTAGAACTAAATGACAATGAGTACTTTAAACATTTAAGAGCTATATTTGGTGCGCATCCTGTTAATATTAAAGACCCTTCAAATCCAACGGCTAAATATTTCGCTAACTGGCCAAATGAAGACCTCTTTGGGGATTATGATTTTGTTAGCACACTTTGGACTGCGGATACAGGTGAAGAAGCTTTAGATTTAAGAATAGGTTTTAAGTTTAGTCAATTAGATGAGTTTTTAAATATTAGATATGAATATTTAAAGGTTTTAAAAGATAAGCTAAATGAGGATATTAATAGGCATTACATTAAAATGAGAAAAGTAAAAATAAAGTCTTCTGATGATATAAGAGTTCAGCTTAATATATTAAAATCAGAGCTAGATATTAGGAAAACAGATGATTATTATAGTGAGATAATAAATAAGCTTATTGGTTTTTTTAATTCTGACAGGATTATAGCTAGTAATAATCCTGTTATTCTTAGGTATTTAGAGAAATTACAGGATGTAATTAATGAATTAAAACATAATATTCAAGCCATGATTTTTACGGAGCTTGAAAGTCATTCAATTATACATTTAAGGTATCCAAAAGAGCTATATTACAATTTATCTAAGGTTTACAATTATTATAATCATTATGATATAAACATTGATAATTATAATTTTTATATCAAACCGATAGCGGAATTCTTAAAAGAATATGTTGACATAACTTATGATATGAGTTATGAAGAGTGTTCATTAGCTATAAATGCAGGTTTATTTGAATATTGGGGTAAGAATTAAGGCAGAGAAATCTGCCTTTTTAATATTTAAATAAATACATATTAATAAAGAAATGTTAAATTATTCAACAAAAAATGTTGAATGAATTACGTATTTATGATTATATAGAAATATAAGGAGGATGAAGCGATGAAACTCACTGAATTTGGTAGATTCTCAAGGAAGTTGAGAATAGATAATGGAGAGTTACTTAAAGATATGGCTACAAAACTAGATGTAACGGTCTCATATCTATCAGCAGTAGAAATAGGAAAGAGAAATATACCAGAAAAATGGGAAGAAGAAATAGTAAGAGCTTATCATCTGAACCTACAAGAAAGAGAAGATTTGAAAAAAGCAATTATTTACTCTAAGAAAGTATTTAAAATAAATGTTGAAAACTTTGAAAAAGAAGAAAAAGACTTAATATTAATGCTAGCAAGAAAAGTAGATAATATGGATGAAAAGGAAAAAAACAATCTGAAACAAATTTTATTCAAATAAAATGAGGTGATTAGCTTTTAAAATGAGGTGATTAGCTTTGAGTTTTAAGGCAAAACCTAGATCTATTAAAGATATTAGAGAAAAGGCTGAGTTAATTAGAACTGTGACAGAAATGGCTATGGATACAAAAACAGAATAATTTCCTATTTTACATTTTGGCTGAACTTATAATATCTCAAATTGCTGAAGATTTTACCTTTGTTATTGGAAGTAAAGAAGAAATGGGTAATAATCTAGGTCTTACTGATATAAAAGAAAAGACAATAACTATTAGAGAAGATTTATACTACCTAGATTGTCTAATATAAATGAATTAGAACTTAAAGAAAGATTTACTAGAGATGTAACAAATATTGGACATCTTAGAACTGGAAATCTAGAAATAAGATTTACACATATAAATCAATTTGAAGAACTTCAAAAGTATATAATGAAATCTTATGAAATGAACTAGTGAATATGATTTAGAGGTAAGCTAGATAGGAGTAAATTGGTAAACCTATACAAAAATTAAGACTATAACTAAATAATTATAGTCTTAATTTTTGTATAATATATTAATTTCTATTAAGTTGAATACTATTATAAGGACCAATATTAACTATAATTAGGATATTTTTTTAAATATTTTCCTTTTTTATAATATCATAACCTTTTGTCTAGAGTGTATTATTAAGAAACGTTGGACTAAAGTAGCATATGTATATACTAAGTTATGATATAAAGTATTATAAAAAAATTAATCAATAAATTAGAAAACAAACTAAAATATTATTGAATATATTTTAGTTGGGTATAAATATAAGGAAATAAAAATATAATAATGAAGTATTTACTAAAAATCAATAGGAATTAGATACTTATGTTTTTTTAATAAGTACGAGCATTAAAAATAAGAGGTGTTTAAAATGTTTGATAAAATAGTATTACCTTATGGATTTCGCGATTTAGAACCGTATATAGACGAGGATACTTTAGAAATTCACTATGGAAAGCATCTTCAAACTTATGTTAATAATCTAAATAATATATTAAAAGGCTATGAAGAATTTACTAAAGGAAAAACATTAGAAGATATATTAAAAAATGTATCTAGTTTACCAGAAGAAATTAGACAGTCTGTAATAAACCAAGGTGGTGGAGTTTACAATCATAATTTATATTTTGCAAATTTATCTCCAAACCCTTGCGAAACACCAAAAGGAGATTTACTAAATAAGATAAATGATACTTTCGGTAGTGTTGAGAACTTAAAGAGTGAGTTAAACAAGATTGCTATATCTAAGTTTGGTTCAGGTTATGCATCTTTACTTATGGATGAAAATAAAAATTTATATGTAAAAGCTACATCTAATCAAGATACAACTCTTGAAGAAGGGTTAACACCTATACTTACAATAGATGTTTGGGAACATGCTTATTATTTAAACTATCAAAATCGTAGAGCTGAGTATGTTGAAAATATATGGCATGTAATTGATTGGAGTAAAGTCGAAAAATTATATGAGAAGTAGATGGTATTTTGAGATAAAATAACAAATGAAGACAATTTCACAAGTTTATATAAAATACCAAAACAAATAATATGTGCGATTGTTTTGATCAGTGATTAAAGTAAAAGGCTTTGTTAATTATAAACAAAGCCTTTTTTAAATTATTTTTATAGATTTATAAATGCTTCTCCAAAACTTAAATTCAATACATGATTTATATAATTTCATAAAAATCAAGTAATGTGAGATATCATTCTTATTTATATAATTAGTATGTTTTCTTCAAAACTAAATTATCATCAAATCCGCCACGAGAATTCCTTTTCTCATTTCTTCTACTCAAAACATCATCCTCACTATAACCATACTTCTTACCAATCGCAAAAAGTACTTCCATAACATCAGCAATTTCATCTAAGTTCTTATCCTCTAAAAGTTCATTAACCTCTTCACCAAGCTTCTTATAAAGATACTCAAGAGCGACCTCATCAGAAACCCTCTCAATTTCACACTTATTCCCACTAGCCTCTATAATTTCAGGAATCCTATCCCTAACTAATTTATCATAAACTTTCATAAAATACCTCCAAATAAGATAATAACTAAATTATAAAATGAACTAAAACACTTGTCAAAACATGATAAAATATAGTTATACAAATTGGAAATAATAAGCAAAAATACAATGGAAAGGTTAAAGCAATGAATTTAAATATAAATTGTATAACAGGTCATAATGATCATTTATATAAACGGATACAGCAAAGCATCCATACAGCTTCATCAATAGATATAATAGTATCATTTTTGATGGAAAGCGGAGTTAAATTAATACAAAAAGACCTAGAAACAATAAAAAATAAAAATATACCAATAAGAATACTAACAGGAAACTATCTAAACATAACACAACCATCAGCATTATACCTTATAAAAGACATACTAGGGGATAATGTTGATTTAAGATTTTATAATGATACAAAAAGAAGCTTTCATGCAAAAGCATACATATTTGAAAAAGAAAACGAAGGAGAAATATTTATAGGGTCTTCTAATCTTTCAAGAAGTGCATTAACAAGTGGTATAGAATGGAACTATAGAATAGATAAAAAAGCCAATCATGATGATTTTAAATATTTCAAAGATGTATTTGAAGATTTATTCCACAATGAATCAATAATAGTAAATGATATAGAACTAGAAAAATACTCGAAAACTTGGAAAAAGCCTAAAATATATGCCAGTATAAATAATGATAAAGAAGATATAAATTATGTATATGAAGAGAATAATAAAGTAACATCTATATTTGAACCAAGAGGAGCTCAGATAGAAGCATTATATGAGTTAAAAAAGACTAGATTAGATGGAAATGACAAGGGATTGGTAGTAGCAGCTACTGGTATAGGTAAAACATATCTAGCAGCATTTGATAGTAGAGAGTTTAATAGAGTATTATTTGTGGCACATAGAGAAGAAATACTAAAACAAGCCTATGATAGCTTTAAAAATGTAAGAACTGATAAGTGTATAAATGATACTGAAGTTTATGATAAAGTAGCAGATAATATTGAAAATAGCTTACCTTCTAATACATATAATGAAGATGGATATAATATGGGATTTTTTATGAATTCTATTAAGGATAATGATAAAGATATAATATTTGCATCTGTTCAAAGTTTAGGAAAAAAAGAATATTTAAATAAAAAATATTTTTCAAAAGACTATTTTGATTATATAGTGATAGATGAATTTCATCATGCAGTATCTAAAAACTATCAAAATATAATAAATTACTTTGAACCTAAATTTATGCTAGGGCTTACGGCTACACCAGATAGACTAGATAATAAAGATGTATTTAGTGTATGTGATTATAACACAGTGTATGAAGCTACACTAAAAACTGCCATAGACAAAGGGTTCTTAGTTCCATTTAGATACTATGGTATATATGATGATAGTATAGATTACAATGATGTTGAGTATAAAAATGGTAAGTATAATGATAAAGAATTGGAAAAAGCTCTAAGTATAAATAATAGAGCAAATTTAATATTAAATCATTATAAAAAATATAAATCAAGTAGAGCATTAGGATTTTGTACAAGTAAATCTCATGCAGAGTTTATGGCAAAATATTTTAATGAAAATGGGATACCTTCATGTGCAGTATATAGTGGAAGTGATGGAGAGTATAACGAAGAAAGAAGTATTGCATTAGATAGACTTAGAAAAGAAGAAATTAATGTTATATTTTCAGTAGATATGTTTAATGAGGGATTAGATATAAAAAGTATAGATATGGTAATGTTTTTAAGACCAACAGAAAGTCCAACAATATTTTTACAACAATTAGGTAGAGGTCTTAGAAAAGATAAGAATAAGAAATATCTAAATGTCTTAGATTTTATAGGAAATTATAAAAAAGCTAATTTAGTACCATATTTATTAACTGGAGAAAGTAAAACTAAAGAATCATCATCAAAATTATATTTGCAAGAAGATGATTATCCAGAGGACTGTATTATAGACTTTGATTTTAGGCTTATAGATATATTTGAAAGAATGAGAAAAGAAAGTCAAAAGATTGAAGATATGATTAAAGAAGAATTTTATAATATAAAAAGAGATTTAGGACATAGACCTTCAAGATTAGAACTATTTACTTATATGAATGATGATTTATACAATAATATAAAGAAAAAAGCTAAGATAAATCCATTTAGAGATTATATAAGCTTTTCAGAAAAATTAAATGAATTAAATGAAGATGAAAAAATTATCACTGATACTATTGCTTATGATTTTATAAAATTTATAGAAAATACTAGTATGAGTAAGACTTATAAATTGCCAGTATTACTTGCATTTTATAATAATGGTAATATGAAGCTTAAAGTAGATGATGAAGGCTTATATAAATCTTTTAAAGATTTTTATAGCAAAGGTTCTAATAAGGTTGATATGCTAAAAGATAAATCAACATCTAAGTTTGAAACTTGGGAGCAAAAGCAATACGTAAACCTAGCTAGAAAAAATCCAGTACATTTTTTATGTAAAAGTAGTAGTGAATTTTTCTATTTAGATGGAGACTATGTTTGTTTAAATGAAGAGTTAGGTAAGTACTTAGATAATGAGAGCTTCATTAAAAATATAAAAGACGCTATAGACTTTAGAAATAAAGAGTATTATAAAAATAGATTTAAAAATAAGTAAAATAAATAGCTTAGACCCTGTGTCGCGAAATATGACATAGGGGGAAAAGGAGAAAATTATGAATTGTATATTTTGTGAAATGGATAATTATATACTAGAAAATGAATTAGCATATGCTATATTTGATAAATTCCCAGTTAACAAAGGGCATATGCTATTTATCCCTAAAAGGCATGTAAAAGACTTTTTTGATATAACAAAAGAAGAAAGAGAAGCTATATTTAATTTAGTAGAAGAAGGTAAAAAACTATTAGATGAAAAATATTCTCCTAATGGATACAATGTAGGTGTAAACTGTGGTGAAGTATCTGGGCAAACTGTTATGCATGTTCACGTTCACCTTATACCAAGATATATTGGTGATACATCTTGTCCAAAAGGTGGGGTAAGAGGTGTTATACCAGATAGGATGAAATATTAACACAATACTTTAGTTGGAGAACTAACATAATTGTAAAAACTATGAGGAATAAATTGTTCCCCTATATAAAATACAAATATAATGCCAAAAATGGAGTAGAAAAATCTACTCCATTTTCACGTATACAAATTGATAATAAAATTTCTTACATGGGAAAAATGTCATAAAATGTCGAAAAAATATTTTGAAAAAACTTTCAATTTAATTCCAATTAATTCCAGAAAATGTTAAAATAATTGGGGCAAAAAAGGAAAAAATTAAGAAAGGTTTATCGCAAAATGAAAAAAAGACTTATAATATTTACAACAATAGCAATTTTGTTTAGTCAACCATTTGCAGTTGATGCACATCAAGGAAGAACAGATTCTTCTGGAGGACATAGAGACAATAAGAACAAATCAGGCTTAGGTCCATATCATTATCATTGTGGAGGTCATCCAGCACATTTACATACTAATGGATGTCCATATAAAGGTGGGGGAGAAAGTAGTGCTCCAACACCAAAACCACAAACACCAAGAACAAAACCACAAATAACAAAAGAAAGTATAGTGAAAAAGGGAGCAGAAGAAGGATATAATGCTGGATATTATATGAAAGAAAATGATGGATATAATTATAGTGGGGAATATTCACAAGAGTATAGAGAAGCATATAATAGTGCTTTTAATAAAGGTAGAGAAAAAATAGAGACTAAAAAATTAGAAGCAAAAGAAAATGGATATAATGATGGTATTATAAATAAGTACAATAATATATATGATCAAGAGGTTTTAACAAACTCATATAAAGATGGATTTGATCAAGGAAATGAAGAATACAAAAATAAAAAAATTAAAGAATATGAAGAACTTGCAATAAATGATTGCAAAAACAACATAGAAATTAGAGATTTTAGCAAAGATATAGACAGTATTTATGTAGATGTGTACAATGAAGCTTATACAAAAGAGTATGATAGAATAAAAAATGAAGAGTATGAGAAAAAAGGATATAATGATGGTATTTTAGATAAATATAATAATGAAGTAGACTCTTTATACTTAGAAAGTTATAAAAAAGGACACCAAAGAGGTATTGATGAAAGAAATTTAATCATGAAAGAATGTTTTGATATGGGATACGAAGGAAAAGATTTAAACTTCAATAAAGAGTATGAACCAATAAAAGAAATATTAGAAAAAGAATATAACAAGGGGAAAAAGCAACAAGAAAAAGAGAGCATCATGGGAGCTGGCGTTTTAGGAGCAGGTACAATAGTTGGTGTTGGAGTTATAAGAAACGTTAAAAAAAGAAAAAAATAAAAATTAATCATCTTTAAACATATGTATCATGATATAACACTTTATTTTACATACATATTAAAAACAAAAGATAAGGAGGAACGAATCGTTCCTCCTTATTTTTTATCTTCTATTACACCTATTATATCTGTTCCTACCAATGAATCCCCTCTAAAACGTTCTTCAATTAATAACTTCACCTTATCTCCAACTTTTAAATTATTCTTTTCTAAGCTTTTATATAAATCAGACTTTTCAATTGGCTCCTCTTTATAAACTCTTTCCCTACCTTCACTATCAGTATATTCAATTTCTAAGTCCCATTCTTCATAATCGTATATTTTTTTCTTTTCCTTTACTTTTTTCGTTGTTCCATCTTCTTGCTTAACTTTTTTAGTAACTTCTTTTGTTTCCCATTTACCCTCTTCAAACTCCATTTCAGTAATGATACCTGTTGTTTCAAAGTTTTTAGAAGTAGATTTTACAAAAAATATAGAATATATGAAGTACACAGGAATAGCTATAATTACTATAGCTACAGCAATAATTATTAATGTATAAATTTTTTTCCCCATAATATATCCTTCCTTTAAACAATAATATATAATAGTCTAACAAAATAAGACATTTAAATCAATAAATCATTAAACTATCTACATATCTAGTAATTTTTATTGTATAATCATAAAAAATAAGCTATTGGAGGATATTATGAACTTAAAAGAAAAAATAAATAGCTTTCCAAAAACACCAGGTATATATCTTATGAAAGATAAAAACAACAACATAATATATGTAGGAAAATCAAAAAAGCTTCAAGATAGAATAAAAAGCTACTTTACAAATTCTAAAAATCACTCAAGAAAGATACAAAGAATGGTAAAGGGAATACATGATATAGAAATAATAAAAACAGACACAGAACTAGATGCACTACTACTAGAATGTGAGTATATAAAGAAAATAAAGCCAATGTACAATACTCTAATGAAAAACCATGAAAATTACTCATATATAAAAATAGATACAAATAAATACTACCCATACCTTGAAGTAGTAGAAGAAATAGATGACAATAGTATATACTTTGGTCCATATACAAAGTTAAGTAACTTAGAAAAAATAAAAGAAATATTAAACGAAAACTATAAACTAAGAAGATGCAAAAAAATGAATAAGTGCATAAACTATGACTTAAATAAATGTATAGGACCTTGTAGAGAAAAAATATCTAAAGATGAATATGATAAAATAATAAAATTAGTAATAAGTGATTTAAAAGGTGAGAGCGATAATATACTTAGCATACTAAAAGATAATCTGAATAAAGAAATAGAGAGTCTTAACTTTGAAAAAGCATCTAAGATAAAAGACGATATGGACAAGATAAAAAGCTTAATTAATAAGCAAAAAGTAATAAATAGTAGTATAGACAAAAATATAAAAATTGCATTAAATGAAGTTAGTGAGGACACTTATAAAATATATATTATCTACAGAGGTAAAATAATAAAGTCAGAGATAGTTAAAAAAGATGTAATTGATAAAATGGACACAGAAAAATATATAAAAGAAAATGTAGATGAAAAAATTATATAAATGATGATTTTAATGAATGTGTAGATAAGTACGACTTAGATTTTATGAATATAATTTATAATTACATAAAATAGTTCGGATTTTAATTTAATTTTTGAAAAATAATATAAAATTATATATTAAAATATGAAAATATAACTAAAATTTTATTAAAAATACAAACCTTTAAATAAAAATATTGATAAAAATTCAGTGATGATGTATAATTAATTCAAAATATAGATATATTATTCGTATAATATGGTGATATGGTCCATATGTTTCTACGAACTCGCCGTAAATGAGTTTGCTATGAATAGCTACACATACTTATAGACTAGATTTGTAAGATATATGTTCTATTCAATTAGAATATATATCTTTTTTTAAAATTAAAATCTAGGAGGAAAGTATGATAGCACAAAAACAACAAAGTAAGGCATCTTTATCTTTTTTAGATAAAATATTTAAATACACTGAACGTGGATCAAATGCAAAAACTGAAGTAATAGGTGGAGTTACAACATTTTTAACTATGGCCTACATAGTATTTGTAAATCCTGCAATATTATCTGATGCAGGGATGGATAAATCAGCACTTATAACTGTAACAATACTTGCTACTGCTATTGGAACATTAATATTTGCATTTTTAGGTAATGCACCTTTTGCACTTGCACCAGGTATGGGGCTTAATGCATTTTTCACATATTCACTTGTTATTGGAGAAGGGGTTCACTGGACACAAGCTCTAGGAGTTGTATTTATATCTGGAACGATATTTTTAATTTTAGCAATAACTGGAGTTAGAAAATATATTGCAGATGCAATACCAAAAGAACTTAGCATAGCATCAGCTGCAGGTATTGGATTGTTTTTATCATTTGTAGGACTTAAAGGTATGGGAGTAATAGTTGGTAATCCTGATACATTAGTTGCTTTAGCTGATTTTACACCAACAGTTTTAATAGCTTTATTTGGACTTGTTTTAATGGGAATATTTGAAGTTAAAAAAGTTAAAGGTGGAATTTTAATAAGTATTATTGTAACAACTGTTTTATCTATAGTATTAGGATATGTAGAACTTCCTACATCTATAATTTCAGCTCCTCCAAGTATAGCACCAGTTGCTTTTAAGCTTGATATATTAGGAGCACTTAAATTTTCATTAATAGGACCAATATTTTCATTTATGTTTATAGATATGTTTGATTCTTTAGCGTTTTTAATAAGTTGTTGTAAGCAAATGGGACTTGAAGATAAGGATGGAAACATAAAAGGTTTATCAAGAATGTTATATGCAGATGTTACTTCTACTTTAATAGGTTCTATGCTTGGAACAAGTACTGTTACTACTTTTGGAGAATCAGCAGCAGGAATAGCAGCTGGTGCTAGAACAGGTCTTGCATCAGTAGTTACAGCTTCATTATTTTTAGTAACATTATTATTTACACCACTTTTAGGTGTAGTACCATCTTATGCTGCATCTCCAGCACTTGTAATGGTAGGGGTATTTATGTTTTCAAGTATTAGACAAGTTGACTTTAATGATAGCAAGATTGCTGTTAGTGCATTTGTTACAGTTTTATTAATGCCACTTACTTATAGCATTAGTATAGGTTTATGTTTTGGATTTATTTCATACATTATAATGCATGTTGTTTCTAAGGAAACTGAAAAGATTAGTGTAACTCTTTGGATAATAGGAGCATTATCTGTATTAAATTTAATGCTTAGTTAATATAATTAAATAAAATTAAAAGAGCTTCTTAAAATTTTAAATATTTTAAGAAGCTCTTTTATTATATAATAATTATTTGACTAAAGTAGATTTTAATGTGTATATTATATAAGTATTAAAATTAGAATTAATAGCTTTAGGATAAGCTAAAAAAAGATAGTATATAGACTAGGAGAAACATAATGAATGGAACAACACATAAGTGTGGTGGAGTAGCGCTAGCAACTCTTACAGTGGTAGCACTAGGGGGATTTAAAAATATATCAATAGAACAAGGTGTAATGTTAGTTACAGGAGCATCTTTTGGAGCATTACTACCAGATATAGACCACAAAGGTAGTGAAGTAGGTAAAAAACTAAAGCCAATATCTAAATTTGTAGCAAAGCATACAGAACACAGAGGATTTACACATACCTTAGTAGCAGCACTTATAGTAGCTATACTTTCCTTTGGTGGCATATATATACTTAAAAATTTCTACACTAAAGACATAACATCAAGAGTAGCAATAGGAATAATTAGTGGATTTTTAATATGGATAGCATTAGATACAGCACTAAACTCAATGAGACCTAAATTTGTACATAACAAAAAAATAAAAAAGCTATTAGATTTAGAATATCCATCTTTAATAGTGTTAATGGTTTTATGTACAATATTTTCTAATATGATTTATAATAGTTTAGATATATTTGCTTGGGGAGTGACTGTTGGATATATTAGCCATCTTCTTTTAGATATGCTAAACCCAACAGGTGTACCAATACTTTACCCATACAGTAAACATAGAATAAGTGTGGCAAATATTAAAACTGGTAAGCACGAAGGTATAGTAAGTGCAATTTGTAATATTATAACAATATTTTGTTTAATTATATTGTTTACTTAAAGTTTAATATAATATATAGATTATTATTTAAAAATATATAAAAGGTCTATGCCTAATTTATTGGGATAGACCTTTTATATCGTATTAAAGAATACAATGTATGATATAATACAAAATAGTAAAAGGTAGTTAGGGGTGAATTCGTGATACTAGATAAAATAAATTCAAATGCAAAAAAAATAACTAATATAACTAGATGGAGTAGAGGACAAGAATACTATGAAATAGGAAATGTATACAACCTAAATATATTTATAGAAGGTAAATATATATGCATACATTCAATAGTAGAAGGATCTAAGGCATATATAGACTATAAAAATGAATTAGCTTTAAATCTAGAAAACTTAGCCCTTGAAGATACCTCTTGCACATGTGATGATTATATTAAAAATAAAAAGTCTAATAGTCATCCATATATGTGTAAACACTTAGTAGCAACATTTTTAGAAGCTATTTATGATATAAAACAATCAAAAGAAGAGTTTCCACTTGAAACTTTACATGAAAATATAAAAAGTATAGAAACAATAGATATAATAGAAAAGAAAACTCCACAAGATATGATACTTGAAAGTATAGAGACTGAAGAAAAAATAAATCTAGAGGTATTAATAGATACATCTACAAATCAACAATATGCAAAAGTTGAATTTAAGATAGGAAAAAATAAGATGTATGTTTTAAAAAGCCTAAGCGATTTTACAGAAGCTAGAAAATTTGGAAGTAGCATAACTTATGGAAAAGACTTTAAATATGAGCCTAAAAAACATACTTTTTCATCACAAGATGAGGCAATAGCTTCATATATAGATGAAATGGTAACTATAAACGAACAATTTAAAGTATTACAAAAAGATAAAGATCAAATAGAATTAGTAGAAGGAAAAATTTTAAATATAATTGGAGATTCTTTAAAAAGATTTTTAACTACTTTAGGAAATAAAAGAATTAAGATAAAAATAGATGACATAATATATGAACCTAATATACTTTATAAAGACTTACCAATATCTTTTAATATAGAAGATAAAAATGATAAATTAGTTATAAGTAGTGATGAAAATATGCCAATTCCTTTAAATGAAAAGGCAGATGTATTTTTCTACAATGGAGATATATACCTACCTTCAATAAATCAATATAGTTCATATAAACACTTTTATAAGCATTTAAAAGAAGATAATAGTATAAAATTTGATAAATCAAAAGTACAAGAAGTTATAACTAAAGTAATACCAAAGTTAGAACAAGCTAGTTTAAATGTATCAATTGATGAAAACATAAGTAAAAAGATAAGAAAAGATTTAAATACTAAGATTTACTTAGATAGAAAAAAAGATTTGATAATTCTTGATTTAAAATTTATATATGGCAATGAAAAAGAAAATAAAGATTACTATATAATAAGAGATGTTAACAAAGAAAATAATATAAAAGAAGTTTTAAATAATTTAAAATTTGAAGAAGAAACTGATAATAAATTTGTATTTGTAGGAAGTGAACTTGACTTATATATATTATTAAGCGATAAAATAAGAGAACTAAAAGAAATAGGTGAAGTTTATTATTCTGATAAGTTTAAATACAACATATTAAATCCAAATATAAATGCAAGTGTAAATGAAAATAAAGATAGAAAGTACTTAGAAATTAACTTTAATATTGAAAATGTTGATGAAAAAGAGTACAAAAAAATATTAAAAGCCTTTAAGGAAAAGAAGAGATTTTACAAGCTTAAAAATGATACTATAATAGATTTAAAAGATGATAAAGCACAAGAGTTTTTTAAACTATTAGATACATTAGTTGGTGATTTAACTAAAGATATAAGTAGTAGTAAGTTAAAGATAAATAATAACAAGGCTATATATTTAAATGAACTTTTAAAAAATGATGAATTAGAATTTATAAGTGGTAAAGAGTATTTAAAATCAATAGCAGATAAAATAAATACTATTAATAATATAGATATTAAAGTACCTAAAAATCTAAATGCAATATTAAGAGATTACCAAATAGATGGGTATAAGTGGCTTAATACTTTAAATCATTATGAGTTTGGTGGTATACTTGCAGATGAAATGGGACTTGGTAAAACTATACAAACAATATCTTTTTTACTTTCAAAGGAAAATAAAAAAAGTCTAATAATAACTCCAACTTCCCTAGTACATAACTGGAAGGATGAAATAGAAAACTTTGCTCCAAGTATGAAAGTACTAATTATGCATGGAGATAAAAATCAAAGAATTAAATTATTTAAGGAAATTAGTGAAGTAGATGTAGTACTTACTACATATTCAACTCTTAGAAATGATTTTGAGTATTATGAAAAAATGTATTTTGATTATTTAGTAATAGATGAAGCTCAAAATATAAAAAATCCATTTGCTAAAAACACAGAATGTGTTAAAAATATAAATGCAGGGGTTAAATTTGCTTTAACTGGAACACCTATTGAAAATAATTTAATAGAACTTTGGTCTATATTTGATTTTTTAATGCCAGGATATTTATTCAATAGAAGGTCTTTTGAAGAAAAATTTATAAAAGGCGATAATAAAAATATAGATGAACTTAAGAAAATGATAAATCCATTTATATTAAGAAGACTTAAAAAAGATGTTTTAGAAGAATTGCCAGAAAAAATTGAGAAGAAGTTCTTCGTTGAAATGAACAAACCTCAGAAAAAAGCATACACAGCACTTGTAAATGACATAAACAAAAAAAGGGAAAATGAAGAGTTCAAACAAGATAAAATAACTATATTTTCATATTTAACAAAGCTTAGACAGCTTTGTCTAGACCCATCTATACTAATAGAAGACTATAGTGGTGGAAGTTCTAAAATTGATGTTTGTTTAGAATTAATAAAAGAAAATATAAATGAAGGACATAAGATATTACTATTTTCTCAGTTTACATCAGTACTTAAAAATCTAGGAGATAGATTAGATAAAGAGAATATAAATTATTCTTATTTAGATGGTTCAACTAGTGCAAACAAGAGAATAAACCTTGTTAATGAATTTAATGAAGGTGATAAAAATAAGGTATTTTTAATATCCCTAAAAGCAGGAGGAACAGGTCTTAACTTAACAAGTGCAGATATTGTTATACATTTTGACCCTTGGTGGAATCCAGCTATTGAAGACCAAGCAACTGATAGAGCACATAGATTTGGTCAAAAAAATGTTGTAGAAGTCATAAAGCTTATAGCTAAAGGAACTATTGAGGAAAAGATTATAAAGCTTCAAGATGATAAAAAAGATTTAATTGAAAATATTATAAGTGGTGATATGAATAACTCTTCATTATTATCTAGTTTACGTGAAGAGGATATTAATGAACTATTTAGTTTATAGATGAAACATTAAAGGAGGAACGAATTGTTCCTCCTTATTTAGTATGCTTAGTATTAAGGTATTGAAAAAGTTTGCACATAACAATATAATAAAGACATAAAAAGAGTCTATAAAATGTAAAAAGGATGTGTCACATTGAACAATACATTATCATTAGAAAAAATAATAAACATAGAATCATTCCAAAAAATACAAGATGATATAGCACAAGCTACAGGAATAGCTATAATAATGGTTAATTACGAGGGAAAGGCAATAACAAATCATAGTAATTGTACTAAATTTTGTTCTATGATTAGAAAAATAGATAGATATTCAGCCATTTGTGAAAAATGTGATTCAAGAGGTGGACTAGAATCTGTAAGAATGAAAAATTCATATATATATATATGCCATAAAGGTTTAGTAGACTTTGCTGCACCAATAATAGTTAAAGATCAATACTTAGGTGCTGTTATGGCTGGTCAAGTTCTACTTGAAGATAATGAAAATATCGAATTAGAAGAAATTGTACGGGTAAATAAAGACTTTGATAATTTAGGTGAAGATTTAAAAAAAGAGCTAGAAAAAGAATATAAAAACTTACCTGTTGTTAGTATTACGAAGATAAAAGCCATAGCACAAATGATGTTTCATATTAGTAACTATATAGTGGAAGAAGCAATTCTTAAAATGTCATTAAATGAAGCTAGTCATAAATTAAAAGAAGAAAATAAGAAAAACCAATTAGAAGAAGTGAATATAGAAATAGAAGAAGAAAACATAGATGAAAATGTTAATTTAAAGATTAACGAAGAAAATGAAATTAAGTCACCTATAATACAAGCTATTGAATATATTGATAATAATATAAATGAAAATATAACTTTGGATAAGATATCACTTGTTTGCAATTTAAGCCAATGTTACTTTAGTAAGTTATTTAAAAAAGAAACTGGATTAAATTTTATAAACTACTTAAATTCTAAAAAAATATCTAAAGCAAAAGAATTACTAGTAAGTACAGATGAGCCAATTAATAACATAGCAATAAATCTTGGATTTGAAGATTGTGGTTATTTTATAAGAGTATTTAAAAAGTCAGAAAACATTACCCCAAAAAAATATAGAGATTTACATATTAAAAATAGTTCTATTTAAATATAGGACTATTTTTTTATTTAAAAATACATAAAAGACAAAATAATCTTATTTAAATACGTATAAATTGATAAAAAAATCACATATAAAGGCAAAATATTGTAATGGAATAAATATAAAAATAAGTTAAAATTATAACAAGTGAAACCGAGAAAACGATTTAACTAAGGGAGATGAGAATATGAAGTCAAAAAGATTTGAAGTTTTAGCTAAGCGCCCAGTAAATCAAGATGGTCTTATTGGAGAGTGGGCAGATGAAGGATTAATAGCAATGGGTAGCCCAAATGATCCAAAGCCTTCTATAAAGATAGAAAATGGTAAGGTAGTTGAGTTAGATAGTAAAAAAAGAGAAGATTTTGATATGATAGATAGATTTATAGCAGACTACGCTATAAATTTAGAAAAAGCAGAAGAATACATGAATTTAGATTCAGTTGAAATAGCTAAAAAATTAGTAGATATAAATGTTTCAAGAGAGGAAATAGTTGATATAAGTACAGCTATAACACCTGCTAAGATTGTTGAAGTTGTATCTCATATGAATGTTGTTGAGATGATGATGGCACTTCAAAAGACTAGAGCAAGAAAAACTCCGTCAAATCAATGCCATGTAACTAACCTAAAAGACAATCCAGTTCAAATAGCAGCAGATGCAGCAGAAGCAGCAAAAAGAGGATTTTCAGAACAAGAAACTACTGTTGCAATAGTTAGATATGCACCTTTTAATGCATTAGCTATACTTGTAGGTTCTCAAGTTGGCCGTGGAGGGATATTAACTCAATGTTCTGTTGAAGAAGCTACAGAACTTGACTTAGGAATGAGAGGTCTTACAAGTTATGCTGAAACAGTTTCAGTATATGGAACAGAGTCAGTATTTACAGATGGAGATGATACACCTTGGTCAAAAGCATTTTTAGCATCTGCTTATGCTTCAAGAGGATTAAAAATGAGATATACATCAGGTACTGGATCAGAAGCATTAATGGGATATGCAGAAGGTAAATCAATGCTTTATTTAGAAGCAAGATGTATATATATAACTAAAGGTGCTGGAGTTCAAGGACTTCAAAATGGAGCTGTTAGTTGTATAGGTATGACAGGAGCTGTTCCATCAGGAATAAGAGCTGTACTTGCAGAAAATCTAATTGCATCTATGTTAGATATAGAAGTAGCATCTGCAAATGATCAAACATTCTCACATTCTGATATAAGAAGAACTGCGAGAACTTTAATGCAAATGCTTCCAGGAACGGACTTTATATTCTCAGGATATAGTGCAGTTCCAAACTATGATAATATGTTCGCTGGATCAAACTTCGATGCAGAAGATTTTGATGACTATAATATACTTCAAAGAGATTTAATGGTAGATGGTGGACTTAGACCAGTAAGTGAAGAGGAAATAATAGCTATTAGAAATAAAGCAGCAAAAGCTATACAAGCAGTATTTAAGGAATTAGGATTCCCTGATGTAACTGATGAAGAGGTAGAAGCTGCAACTTATGCACATGGAAGTAAAGATATGCCAGAAAGAAACATAGTTGAAGATTTAAAAGCAGCAGAAGAAATGTTAAAAAATAAAATAACTGGACTTGATATAGTTAAAGCGTTAAGTAAACATGGATTTGATGATGTTGCAAATAATGTATTAAACATGCTTAAGCAAAGAGTTACAGGAGATTATTTACAAACATCAGCTATATTAGATGAAAACTTTGATGTTATAAGTGCCGTTAATGACATTAATGACTATAAAGGTCCTGGAACAGGATATAGATTAAGTGAAGAAAGATGGAATGAAATAAAGAATATACCTAATGTAATAAAACCAGAAGATATAGATTAAGGAGTTGATATAGATGGATAAGTTTATAATGCCAACTCTTCAAATAGAAGAAATGGGAGAAGCTAGTGTTGGAACAAGATCAGATGAAGTAGTTATAGGGATAGGACCTGCATTTTTAAAATATCAAACTAAAACTATAGTTAATATAAAACATGATGAAGTATTAAGAGAACTTATAGCAGGTATAGAAGAAGAGGGATTACATGCTCGTGTTGTTAGAATACTAAGAACTTCTGATGTCTCATTTATGGCAAATGATGCTGCGAAATTAAGTGGTTCAGGAATTGGTATAGGTATTCAATCTAAGGGAACAACAGTTATACATCAAAAGGATTTACTTCCACTAAACAATGTAGAACTTTTTCCACAAGCACCTCTTTTAGATTTAGATACTTTTAGAGCAATAGGAAAAAATGCAGCAAAATATGCAAAGGGAGAGTCACCAAATCCAGTACCAACTAAAAATGATCAAATGGCTAGACCAAAGTTTATGGCAATAGCTGCATTACTTCATATAAAGGAAACGAAACATATTATAGAAAATAAAAAACCAAATGAGATAAAAGTTAAATTCTAATTATAGAAAGGAGAAATTTCATGCAAAAAAATAGAATAACACCTAAGGATTATCCTTTAGCAACTAAGATACCAAATCTTATAAAGACTCCAACAGGTAAAAAACTAGAAGATATAACATTAGAAAGTGTTATGTCACAAGATATAAAGCCTGAAGATATAAGAATATCTAAAGAAACTTTAGAAATGCAAGCTCAAGTAGCTGAAGGAATGAATAGAAATGCAATAGCAAGAAATTTTAGAAGAGCAGGTGAACTTATAAGTGTTCCTGATGAAAGAATATTAGAAATATACAATGCATTAAGACCTTTTAGATCTACAAAAGAAGAATTACTTGAAATAGCTGATGAACTTGAAAATATTTACAATGCTAAAGTAAATGCAGATTTTATAAGAGAAGCGGCAGAGGTTTATGAAGTTAGAAAAAAACTAAGAATAGAATAATAAATAAAAGGATGTAAGCAAAATGAAAATAATAGCAGGTGTAGATATTGGAAATGCTACTACCGAAGTAGCACTTGCAAAAGTTTATGATGATAAAGTAGATTTTATTTCTAGTAGTATTGTCCCAACTAGTGGAATAAAAGGAACAAAAGAGAATATAAATGGTGTAATTTCATCTTTAAATATTGCTCTTAATAATGCAAAGCTAAAAATGGAAGATTTAGATTTAGTAAAAATAAATGAAGCAGCTCCAGTTATAGGAGATGTAGCTATGGAAACTATAACTGAAACTATAATAACTGAATCAACTATGATAGGGCATAACCCAGCTACACCTGGTGGAGAAGGTTTAGGTATAGGTAAAACCATAGATATAAGAGATTTAGAAAATTTAGAAGATATAGATTTAAAAGAAAGTTATATTCCTCTTGTGTTAGAAGATATAAATTTTTTAGAAGCATCATATAGAATAAATTTTGCAGTTGAAAGAGGAATAAATATAACTGGTGCCATTGTTCAAAGAGATGATGCAGTATTAATAAATAATAGGTTAGATAAAAAAATACCAATAGTAGATGAAGTAACTCTACTTGAAAAAGTACCTATAGGCATGCTATGTGCAGTTGAAGTTGCTATGCAAGGAAAGGTTATAGATAAGTTGTCAAATCCTTATGGAATAGCAACTGTGTTTAATTTAACTTCTGAAGAAACTAAGATGATTGTTCCTATATCTAGAGCACTTATAGGAAATAGATCTGCAGTAGTTATAAAGACTCCTAAAGGGGATGTTAAGGAGAAAAAAATTCCTGCTGGTAAGATAATTATCGAAGGGGAAAGAAGAAAAGAAATAGTTGATGTTGACCAAGGTGCTAAGAAGATAATGGATGGAGTTAATTTAAGTTTACCAGTTTGTGATATAAAAGGTGAAGCTGGAACTAATGCAGGTGGAATGATTGAAAGAGTAAGGCAAGTAATGAGTGAGCTTACTAATCAAAACATATCAGATATAAAGATTCAAGATTTATTAGCGGTAGATACATTTACTCCACAAAACGTAAAAGGTGGACTTGCAAAAGAGTTTTCAATGGAAAATGCTGTAGGAATAGCAGTTATGGTTAAAGCAGATAAACTCCAAATGCAAATGATAGCAGATGAACTTGAAGAAAAGCTAAAGATAAAAGTAGAAGTTGGTGGAGTAGAAGCTGACGTTGCTATAAAAGGAGCACTAACAACTCCAGGTACTAGCGTACCTCTTGCAATACTTGATATGGGAGCAGGTTCAACAGATGCTTCTATAATGAATAATAAAGGTGAAGTTAAATCAATACATTTAGCAGGTGCAGGAAATATGGTAACTATGCTTATAAAATCAGAACTTGGTCTTGAAGATTTTTCAACAGCTGAAGATATAAAGAAGTATTCTTTAGCAAAGGTAGAATCGCTATTTAATATAAGACATGAAGATGGAAGTGTAGAATTTTTTGAAAAACCACTAGACCCATCAGTTTTTGCAAAAGTTGTAATTATAAAAGATAATGAACTGATTCCTATAGATGGTCAAAATTCAGTTGAAAAAATAAAAAATATAAGAAGATTAGCTAAAGAAAAAGTGTTTGTTACTAACTGTCTAAGATCACTTAGTATAGTGTCTCCTACAGGCAATATTAGAGATATTGAATTTGTAGTATTAGTTGGAGGCTCATCCCTAGACTTTGAAGTACCACAACTTATAACTGATGCACTATCTCACTATGGGGTTGTAGCAGGTAGAGGAAATATAAGAGGAATAGAAGGTCCAAGAAATGCAGTAGCAACAGGACTTATATTAGCATCTAAATAAGGAGCAAGCTATGATTATAAAGTGTTATGATTTAGATACACCTAGTATATATGTATATCACTCAGCTGATACAGATATAGATGAATTTAAGGAAGTTTTGTGGGGGATAGAAGAAGAAGGAATTCCGTATATAGTAAAACAAATGAAATTTAATAACTGTGAAACTTTAAGCCATGAAGCATCTTTAAAATCTAGGTTGTCTGTAGGAATTGGTATAAATAAAGAAAAGATAATCTTAACAACTAATAAATTAAAAAAAGATAGACCATTATTTTGTATAGATTTTAATCAAGAATTAAGATCATTTAGAAACCTAGGAGCTAACGGAGCAAGATTAGTTAAAGGAATTGAACTTAAGAAAATATAAAGAGGTGATATTACTTGAAAAAATTAAATGAATATAAAGAATTAAGCTTAGAAATAGTTAAAGAAATGGCTAAAGCAGCAGAAAAAAAAGCTTTAGAAATAAATGTACCTGTAGTATTTTCAGCAGTTGATAAAGGTGCAAACCTTATGTTAATGCATAGAATGGAAGATGCTTTTATAACAAGTATAGAAATCTCAATAAACAAAGCATTTACATCTGCTTGTTTAAGACAAGGAACTCATGAGATAAGTGAAGTTGTTCAACCAGGAGAATCTTTATATGGACTTCAACTTACAAACAATGCTAGGATAGTTCCTTTTGGTGGAGGTCTACCAATTGTAGTAGATGGACAAGTTGTAGGAGCTGTAGGTGTAAGTGGAGGATCAGTAGAAGAAGATAGATTAATAGCACAAGCTGCTGTTGATGCTTTTCATAAAGTTAATAGCTAATAACATAAGACAAGCAGTTGATATTTGTGAGAATTTATAAGCTAGAATAAATATGGCTTATGTATCATTATTAGCTAGTATTATCCCCCTTCAGAAATGAGGGGGGAATTTAATGGGAGAAATATTATGGATTTAAGATTTTTTGCAGAATTAGTAGGAACGATGATATTAGTATTACTAGGAGACGGAGTTGTAGCTAATGTAATACTTAAAAAAACAAAAGGTGTAAATGGTGGAATAATATCTATAACAGCTGGGTGGGCATTTGCAGTTACCATACCAGTATTTATGTTTGGTAATATAAGTGGAGCTCATTTTAATCCAGCAGTAACATTAGCTCTTGCATCTATTGGAAAGTTTCCGTGGGAAGATGTTCCAATGTATTTAATAGCACAATTTATAGGAGCATTTATAGGAGCTTCATTAGTATTAATTTCTTATTATGATCATTTTAAATTAACTGAAGATAAAAGTATTAAATTAGGTGTATTTTGTACAGCTCCAGAAGTTAGAAACTTAAAGTCAAACTTTATAACTGAATTTATAGGAACTTTTATATTAATGTTTGCAATATTAGGTATAGGAGCATATCCATTAGCTGAAGGAATAAGTCCGATTGCAGTAGGTATAGTAGTATGGGGCATAGGTTTAAGTTTAGGAGGACCTACAGGATATGCTATAAATCCAGCTAGAGATTTAGGGCCAAGACTTGCACATTTTATACTACCAGTTCCAAATAAAGGAGATTCTGACTGGCAATATGCTCCAATACCAGTTATAGCACCTATATGTGGAGCTATAGTTTCAGCATTTATTTACAATATGATATTTTAATGTTAAATATATATGTATATACTAAAATAAATGTTGCATTAGCAATAAAAATAAACTAAATAATGCTTAATATAACTTTGCAAATAATATTAATTTAAATAAAAGCCATATATAAGTAGAAATATATTCATACTTATATATGGCTTTTTATATGAAAATAACAGTGGTACCACTACTACTTAAAACTTATATATATGTGGTACTTTAAATAAAGTTCATTTAATCATATAATCTTAATATAAACAAGAAAAGAACTAATTGACATATAGGAGATGGATAAAATGATGAAAGTTGGAGTTATAATGGGTGGTGTATCTTCAGAAAGAGAAATATCACTAAAATCAGGAAGAGGAATACTAGGTAGCATAGATAAAAATAAATATGAAGTAGTAGAAGTAATATTAGATTCAAAACAAGATATATTTGAAAAAGCAAAAGGATTAGACTTTGCACTACTTGCATTACATGGAGAATTTGGAGAAGACGGAACAGTTCAAGCAATACTTGAAGCAATGGATATACCATACTCAGGATGTGGACCTTTAACTAGTGGTTTATGTATGGATAAAAACATGAGTAAAAAAATATTAAAAGAAGGAAACATACCAACAGCTCCTTGGACTACTGTAAAAGACTTAGATAAAATAGATTACGATAAAATAGAAGAAATAGGTTATCCTTTATTTATAAAGCCAAATAGCGGAGGTTCTAGTGTAGCAACATTTTTAATAAAAGATAAAAGTGAAATATATGATGCAGTTAAAGAAGTATTAAAGTATGACAAAGAAGCCATGATAGAAAAATATATAAAAGGTGAAGAATACACTTCATTTATATTAAATGGAGAAGTATTCCCTACAATATCTATAAAAACAGAAAATGAATTCTTTGACTATGAAGCTAAATACTCACAAGATGGAAAAGGTGCAAAAGAAGAAGTAGTATACTTAGATAAAGATTTACAAGAGAAAGTAAATGAAGTTTCTAAAAAATGTTGGGATGCTTTTAATTGTAGAGTTTATGTAAGAGTTGATGTTATAATAAGTGAAGGAGTACCTTACGTTTTAGAACTTAATACATTACCAGGAATGACAGCTACTAGCTTAATACCTCAAAGTGCAAAAGCAAGAGGTATAGAGTATAGTGAGTTAATAGATAAAATAATAGAATATTCACTAGCTTAAAAATTATTAATAAAATTTTATAAATTCTAAAACTACAAGGAGGAACGAATCGTTCCTCCTATATTTGTTATCTAAACAAAAACTAAATAAGGAGAAAAGTAAATGATAGAAATTTTAATAACTAGTCTTGAAAATTTATTTGCAGTTTTAGGTACTTTTATAGTTTTTGGCCTTATATTTAATGTAATTCAAACTATAAATGAAAGACTTATAGTATCTACATTTGGATTTAAAGGACTAGTAGTTACAGGATATATAGGAACGGTAGTACATGAGTTAAGTCATATGATAATGGCAAAAATATTTAATCATAAAATAGTGGATTTTAAATTATTTAGACCTAAAAAAGCACTTTTAGATGGAGTATTTGGATACGTTAAGCACTCTTATAAATCAAATAGTTTGTATCAAAGGGTAGGAGACTTTTTTATAGGAATAGCACCTATGATATTTGGAACAGCTTTAATATGGTTAATAATGATGGTTTTAACTCCTAATACTTACAATGAACTTATAAACAATATAAATGTTATAGAGTATTTAAATAGCCTAAATAATATAGATATAAATAGTATAATAAATATTTTATTAATACAAACAAAAGTAATAATAGACAGTATGTTTTTAACTAAAGATATTTTTAGTATTAGTCATATAATAATGCTTATATTAGTTTACTTTATTTCAACTCATATTACATTAAGCAAAAAAGACATACAAGGAAGCTTAAATGGGTTAGTTATATGCTACATTATATCTATAATTCTAACTATAATTAGTACAATATTTAAAAATGAAAGTATTTTTTTATTAGATTTAATTATAAAATTTAACATATATACAATATCTTTTTTAATGATTGGGCTAATATTTTCACTAGTTACATTAGTTATAACTTTCACTTTAAATAGGATTTTAAATAATTATTAAGATAGAGGTGATATAACACTTGATATTTTCAAATATAGATTTTAATGATGAAGAACCAATATATATACAAATAAAAAATAACATAAAAGATATGATATCAAAGGGAATGTTTAATAAAGGAAGCAAATTACCTTCTACTAGAGAGCTTAGCGAAATACTAAATGTAAGTAGAAACTCAGTAATATCTGCTTTTGAAGAATTAAAGGATGAAGGAGTTATACACTCTCAAAAAGGAAAAGGAACATTTGTAAGTATATCTAATGTATATAAGGAAAATACTTGGAATATAAATTGGGATGAAAAATATAATAAATACGCAAATTTATGCGAAGAACTTGATATAGTAAAAAGTGAAATACCTTGGGAAAAAGATTTAATATCTTTTAAAAGCATATCTCCTCAAGGAGAACTATTTGACATTGATGAAATAAAAAAATCATTTTTAAATAGAATAAGCCTTGAAGGTCATAAGCTACTTAACTATGGCTATGCAAAAGGATATCAACCACTTATTAACTATTTACTTTCATATATGGAGGATAAGGGCGTTGATACTTCTAACAAAGACATATTAATAACTAATGGATTTACAGAAGGTCTTGATATAATACTATCTTCATTTACTAAAAGTGGAGATACTATTATATGTGAAAATCCTACTCATAATACTGCCATAAAGCTTTTTAAGGTTTACGATTTAAATATAGTAGGAATTGATATGACTGACAATGGAATGGATTTAGAGATTTTAGAAAAAGAGCTTAAAAATAATGATGTTAAGCTTTCATTTGTAGTTCCATCTTATCACAATCCAACAGGTATAGTTATGAGACACAAAGAAAGATATGAACTTTATAATCTTATGAAAAAGTATAATGTTCCTATAATTGAAGATGGATTTAATGAAGAACTACTTCATACAGGTTCTCACATATGTCCAATTGCAGCCCTTGATGGTTCATCTAATGGAGTATTGTATATAGGAAGTTTTTCAAAGGTACTTTTTCCTGGTATGAGAATAGGTTGGATATTAGCGGATAAGAGTATTATAAATAAATTAGAAAGTGTTAAAAGATGTAAAAATATTCATGTATCTTTTTTAGACCAAGCTATTTTGTATGATTATTTAAATAATGGCTCTTTTGAAAAGTATATGAAAAAAATAAAAAAGTTCTATAAAGAAAAATATGAATTTGCACTAGAATGTGTTAAAAAATATATACATACAGATTATATTATGGGTGAAGGGGGACTTCATATATTTTTAAAATTAGATAATATAAATAGTAGAGAATTATTATCTAGATGTTATGAAAAAGGTGTTATATTTATGTGTGGAGATGTATTCTATATAGATGATAGTGGACATGATACATTAAGACTTGGTTTTTCAAGGCTTGATTTTGAGGATATTGAAAAAGGAATCAAGATAATTGGTTCTGTTATAGATGAGCTTAGGTAATAAAAAAGTGAAATTAAAAAATAAGATATATAAATTATAATTTTAGTAAGAGGAACGAATAGTTCCTCTTATTTTTTACTTTAAAGAAATATTAGATAAATAAGCTATATAGAACACCATCATTTATTATATCTTTATAAACAAGTAGAATAGCTTATAATTGGTATGGAAAAAATAAAAGAGCAAAGCAATTTTTAAAACATGTAATATAAAGGAGTATATAAGATAATGCCAATTAAAGAACAAGTTCCAAAAGATAAAGGTATTGACCATACTATAGCTATGTCCCAGGAGGCATATCTATTTATAAAAAATAGGGTTGATAAATATCAGTCGGATATATTTGAGACACATTTGCTAGGAGAAAAAGCAATCTGTATAGTTGGAGAAGAAGCAGCAAGGATTTTTTACGATTCAGAGTTATTTAAGCGAAATGGTGCTGCTCCAAAACGTGTACAAAAAACATTGTTTGGTATAGGCGGTGTACAGTCTATGGATGGAGAACCACATAGGCACCGTAAAAATCTTTTCATGTCATTGACTGACTCACATCATCAAAATCAACTTTCAAAAATTCTAATGGATAAATGGCAATCATCAATTAGTAAATGGGAAGGGAATAAGGAGATTGTACTTTTTGATGAGGCAAAGTATATTTTATGCTGGGCAGCATGTAATTGGGCTGGGGTTCCTCTCTTAGAATCTGAGGTAAAAGAGAGAGCAGAGGATTTTAGTGCAATGGTTGATGCCCTTGGAGCAGTAGGGCCACGATATTGGAAAGGTAAAATAGCTAGATCTAGAGCCGAAGAGTGGATAGGGAAAGTTATAGAAGATGTTCGTTCTGGTAAGCTTAAGGTTGAAGAAAGCTCAGCGCTTTATGCTATGGCTTTTCATAGAGAACTAGATGGTAGTCAACTAGATACTAAAATTGCTGCGGTGGAACTTATCAACATACTACGTCCAATTGTTGCAATCTCAACATTTATTACATTTTCGGCTTTAGCTTTATATGAGTACCCAGAGTGTAAAGAAAAACTTTTGTCTGGTAACAGTAAAGATTTTGAAATGTTTGTGCAAGAAGTTAGACGCTATTACCCATTTGGGCCATTTTTAGGGGCAAGAGTAAAAAAGGATTTTGCTTGGAATAAATACGAATTTAAAAAAGACATGCTTGTTATTCTTGATATTTATGGTACAAATCATGATTCACGAATATGGGAGAAGCCTTTTGAATTTATACCAGAGCGTTTTAAAGAGCGTAATGAGAGCTTATTTGATTTTATTCCTCAAGGTGGCGGAGATCCTGCAAAAGGTCATCGCTGTCCAGGGGAAAAAATTACAATTGAAATCATGAAAGCTAGTATTGATTTTCTTATTAATAAGATTGAGTTTGAAGTACCTAATCAGGATTTAAGTTATAGCCTAGAAAGGATACCTACGTTGCCTAAAAGTGGATTTGTAATGAACAATATTAGACGAAAAATTTAGTTTCTTAATGTTTGATTATAATAGAATAAAATTAAAATAATTAAACTTTATAAATTCTAAAACTACAAGGAGGAACGAATCGTTCCTCCTTATTTTTTACTTCAAAAGTAATCACAATTACAAATTAATAAAAAGTGAAAATAGTCATATTTTAAGAAAGTATATTACTAGAAATAATACTGGTCAAAACTAAAAGTTTAAGTTATAGCACTGTATCTAGATACAACATTATTGGTAAAAACATAGATTTTAAATTTTTAGAAGAGTTTGTTAAATCTATGAATAATTAAATAAAAAATAGTAGCAGATGCTCCTGTTTTATACTAATTTTAAAATATATTTCCAAAATTCAAACTTTTTGATACGTATTATGATTACAATGTAATTAGAAAATAAAATATGTAATTAAGATAGTTAGATAAGGAGGATAATATCTTGAAAAAAATTATATCATTATTATTAACAAAGCCTCTAACTTATGGATTGGAAATGAATATTTTGAGC
The DNA here is from genome assembly GCF_900002575.1 of Romboutsia hominis. NCBI lineage: Bacteria > Bacillati > Bacillota > Clostridia > Peptostreptococcales > Peptostreptococcaceae > Romboutsia > Romboutsia hominis. The sequence goes on from NZ_LN650648.1 coordinate 1,118,647, forward strand.
TGATAAATATTTTAAGATCTAATGGAGGTGGTTGGAAAACTGAATGGGTAGATTTATACAACAATGGGCATAGAGGATTAATTTGTATTATGTTAGATGTAGTTAATATAGATGAAGTTTATAACTTATTAAATAAAAAAAGTATTGAAATTACAAAACCTGAGCATTTAAAATTTAAATGTTTTTTCAACATGCTTACAAGAACTATGCCTTGGCAAAATAGTTATATTAATTTTTTTGAAGGAGTTCCATTGCAAATTGGATTTCAACAAATGAATAATGAAAAATCTCGAAAGTTTATGAATGAATATATGATTCCAAATAGCAGAGACAATGATATCATTGGTATAAGTGAAGTTATAGTAAGAGGACCATTAACTAATAATGATATAAAGCTTATTCATAATATATTTGATATTTATATTACCCAAACAGAACCTTTAACTATACAATTAAATCAACAACACGTCTTAGTTTTTGAAGATAGCGAAAGTTATTCAGTCGATATAATTACCAAATGTAACAATAAAAGCTTTAATAATAAAAGTATATCTATAGAAAATATTGCTATTAAGAATATATAGTTCATTATTTAATATAATTCCTATTAAATAATGAACCTTGAGTAATAAATTCATATCCTACTTCTTTTAAATTCAAAGACTTAAATAAGTTATTACAGCATAACCTTAATTTATTAATATTACTAGATAGTATAGGCCCAACTATCTTTTTATGATCTATAATAGCTATACTTGCATACTAATGGAGGAGAAATAAAAGATTACGAAGGTGTTAATAAATCAAAACTACCTCAATTACCACTAATATGTGTAAACACAACAGCAGGAACAGGTAGTGAGTTAACAATATTTTCTATAATAACAGATGAAGAAAGACATGTTAAAATGGCTTTAGTAGAGAAAAATATGACTCAAATGTGCGCAGTTAATGATGACAAAATTTAATCGCTCGTGAAAATATGGCATATGCTGAGTATTTAGCAGGAGTTGCATTTAACAATACATCATTAGGGTATGTTCATGTTATAGCTCATCAATTAGGTGGATTTTATGATTTACCTCATGGAGTATGTAATGCAGTATTACTTCCAAGAGTTGAGAAGTTTAATGCTAAAGTATGTGCAAATAGATTAAAAGATGTTGCTAAGTTTATGGGCATAGACGTATCTAATATGAATGATGAAGAAGGGGCTAATGCTTGTATAAATGCTATAGAAAAATTATCAAAAGCTGTAGATATACCAACAGGACTTAAAGAACTTGGAGTGAAAGAAAAAGATTTTGACACTTTAGCAGCTAATGCATTAAAAGATGCTTGTGGTTTAACTAATCCAATAACTGCTACTCATGAAGAAATAAAAGAAATACTTAAATTATCTATGTAATAAATATAAATATTAATATATAGCCTAAGGATTATTTCCTTAGGTTTATTTATTTTAAATAAAAATAATAAAGGGAAAAAACAAATAATGTAGAATTATTAAATCTTGAGTATATTTTGGGACAGGGAGATTTAATAAATGACAAAATTTAAGAAAATAATATACATATTAACTGTTATATTAATGACTCAGATGTTTATATCTAAAATACATGCAAAAAGTACAAAAGATGCGTCATTTAACGTTTTAGTACTAAACTCTTATCATCAAGGACATTACTGGGAGTCAAATATAACAATGGGGCTTAAAAATTATATATCAAATAATAATGAGTCAAATATAAACTTTAAAGTTGAATATTTAGATTTTAGAGTTAATCACAATAAAGAATATATAAAATCATTAAAAGATATGTTAAGTAAAAAGTACCCAAAGGGAAGTATAGATGTTATATATACAGTAAATGATGAAGCTTATGAAGTTTTTAAAAATGAAGTAAAAAATATAAATAGTAATTTTTATAAATTACCTCTTTTATTTAGTGGAGTAGATAACAATTTAGAAGAAACTAGCAAAGAAAAAGAAAATATGGCAGGTATATATCACCGTGATGATACATTAGATTTAATGATTTTAATGAAAGACTTAACTCCTAAAGCAAGATATATAAATATAATAACAGAAGAATCAGGATATGGATATTCTATTTATAAGGAAGTATCAAGGATAGTAGATAGATACTTAAAAGATCAAGTAAAAATAAGACATATAAAAAGTAATTATTTAGAAGATATAACAAAAGAATTAAGTGAGATTAAAAACTCAGAAGATACTATTAATGTAATAGGAGGAGAATTTCAGAACGAGAATTCAGGAAAGTATATAACTCCTATAGAAGTTATAAGCACAATAAAAAATTATAGCAGTGCACCAATATACTCTAACGATCAAACCTATATGAATGCTGGGATATTAGGGGGTAGCATGGATATAGGTCAAGAACAAGGTAGTATAATTGGAGAGATGATAATTAAGTTAAAAAGTGGAGAAAAAATAGAAAATATTAAAAGCGTTCCAGAACCTAAAGTAAAATCATACGTAGATTATAACAGTATATATGAGTATAATATTAATCCTTTTTCTGTAATAAAGGATGTAGTTGTTTTAAATAAAGAGCCTTTTGAATTACTAATTCCTACATGGATGAAAGGAGTTTTAATATTTTTAAAAATCATATCAATAATAATTATTATAGGTATAATCATAACTTTTATTAGATTTAGAAATGATAAATTAAAAAGAATAGAAATACAAAAAAGAGCAAAAGAAAGAGAGAAATTAAAATCAGATTTTATAGTTAATCTAAGCCATGAATTAAGAACACCTATAAATATAATATTAGGAACAACTAAAGTATTAGAAAAAAGTCTTGAAAAAGGAAATCTAGATAAAGATTATATATTAAGTAAGCTAGAAAATGTAGATAAAAATGCCTATAGACTGCTTAAAATATCAAATAATATAATAGATATGACTAAAGCTGAATCTGGAATGTTAAAATTAAACTTAGAAAATTGCAATATAGTATGTGTTGTAGAAGATATATTTGAGTCTAGTATAGATTTTGCAAGAAGAAAAAATATTGATATGGTATTTGACACAGAATGTGAAGAGGTAAAAGTAGCTATAGATATATTTCAAATTCAAAGAGTTATATTAAATTTGTTATCAAATGCTATAAAGTTTACACCTGAAAATGGAGTTATAAGTGTGTATATTTATAAAGAAAAAGAAAATGTAGTTATTGAAGTAAAAGATAATGGAGTAGGTATATCAAAAGAAAAGGTTGATTATATATTTCATAGATTTTATCAAGTGGACAACTTATATACTAGACACAATGAAGGTAGTGGAATAGGACTTTGTATAGTAAAGGAAATAATAGATATTCATGATGGAAAAATACAAATAGAAAGTGAAATAAATAAAGGTTCTACTTTTAAGATATGCCTTCCTAGACATTTGAAAGTAAATGAAATGCAAAATGAAGGTTCAAGTATAAAAGATATAAATAAAATAGTAGATTTAGAAATGTCTGATGTATATTAATTAGTAATCTGTATATAAGCTTTAAAGATGCTTATGTATAGGTTACTTTACTTTAAAATAAATGATAAATACTTAGTAAATGAAAATAAATTTTTATTTGAAACTATAATTACACTTATAGTAGAATAAAATAATAGATAAAAAATTATAATAAGGATTGATGATATTGACATATATTTTAAACAGTAGACAAGTTAAGATAATTAATATATTAAACAAAAGTACACAACCTATAACTAGTAAGGCTTTAGCATATGAACTAGATTGTTCTACAAAAACAGTTCAAGGAGAAATAAAAGAGATAAACTCTACTTTAGAAAATGTAAAAATAGATTCTATAAGAGGAAAAGGATATATATTAGTTGGAAATGTAGATTCTATTATTGATAAAGATGATGAACAAACTAACGTTAATATAGATAGAGTAGGATATATATTAAAAAAGATACTACTACTTTATAAAGATAAAACATTGAAAATAGAAAGTTTAGCAGATGAAATGTATGTTAGTCTATCTACCATAAAAAATGACTTAAAAGAAGTTAAAGTTATACTTGAAAATTATAATTTAAAAACTATATCAAAACATAAGCTAGGTATTAGTATTTCAGGAGATACTAAAAATATAATAAAGTGTATAATAGAAAGTAGCTTAAAGTACAAAAACATAAATATTGAAGACTTTTTTAGTGACATTGTAGCTTCAAATATATCTTCAATAAGAAGTGAAATATTATACAATATACATAAAAAACATATAATATTTACTGATTATGAATTTAATAATATATTCAATTATATACTACTATCACTATCATTAGAAGATAATAATAATTATAAAGAATTTATAAAAATATATATTAATAACTACCAAGAAAAAATAAACAGTAATTACAATAAAGAATATGAAGAAAAAGTACTAAGCTCTATAGATGAGTTTATTAAAAATTTAAAATTAGCTACATCTATAGATTTAAGTAATGATAATATATTTAAAAAGTATTTATATAAGCATATACTTAGTTTTTATACTAACAAAGAACTAAACATAAATACTCAAAGTATAATAGCAAGCGATATAAAGGCTAAGTATCCATTTGCATTTGAACTAGCAACTATTGCAAAAAATACATTAGAAAAAGATTTAGATATTAAAATAGATGAAAATGAGATTGCAAATATTGCAATTCATATAGGAGGAGCATTACAAAGAACTTCTCATAAAGAAAACAAAAAAGTATTAAAAGCTATAATAGTATGTGCATCAGGCATTGGAACATCTATGCTTATAAAGGCAAAGATTGAAGCTAAATTTGATAAAAGAATTGAAATACTAAAAGTAATTCCTTCTTACTTAATAGATTTTATAGGAGTACTTGATGTAGATTTTATAATATCTACGGTACCTATAGATATTAAAAATATTCCTGTTATAAATGTATCACCATTTTTAGATGAAAAGGAAATAATGATAATAGAAAAGTTTATAGATACAGGTAAAATTTATTATAATATAAATTTATCTGAAATATTTGATAAGGATTTATTCTTTACAGACTTAGATTTTGATAATAAATATGACGTAATAGATTATATGTCTGATAAATTACTTAAAAAGAATTATATAGATGAAGAAATGAAACTATCTTATATTGATAGAGAAAAGATAGCTACAACAGAAATTGGAAATATGGTAGCTATTCCTCATGGTGCTAAAGGAAAGGTATATAAAAATACTATAGCAATAGGAATACTTAAAAAAAGCATAAAGTGGGAAGTAGGGGATGTAAGGCTTATAGTAATGCTTTGTATACAAAAAGATAGTATATTAAACTATGAAGATTTACTTTCAAGCATATATAAAAGAATAGATTCTATAGCTAAAGTTATAAGTATATGTGAATCTAAAAATTATGATAAATTTATAGCTATGTTTAAATAAATCTATTTAATTTATAATCTAAAAAAATTTAATATAATAAAGGTGAAAATACACCTTTATATTTAATAGATAAATTTCTCTTTTAACTAAGAGAAATTTTTTGTCTTTTAGGAAAAGGTATTCTAGCTTATTATAAGTATATAAGATAACACAATGAGGTGATAAAATGATTTATACAGTTACACTTAATCCATCTATAGATTATGTAATAAAGCTAGATAATCTAAAAAATGGAGAGGTAAATAGAACTAAAGAAGAGTATGTATATCCAGGTGGTAAAGGTATAAATGTATCTTTAATATTAAAAGAACTAGGATATGAAAGTAGAGCACTAGGATTTGTTAGTGGGTTTACAGGTAATTATATAAAAGATGTATTAAAAGATAAAGGATTAAATGAAGATTTTATAAATATAAAAAATGGATTTACAAGAATAAATGTTAAGGTTAAAAGCAGTGAAGAAACAGAAATAAATGGTCAAGGACCAAATATAAGTGAAGAAGATTTAAATAAATTATATGAAAAATTAGACACCCTTAGGGAAAACGATGTATTAGTATTAGCAGGAAGTATACCTAATACTTTAGATTCTTCTTTTTATGAAAATATAATGAAAAGGCTAGAAAATAAAAATATAAAAATAGTAGTAGATGCAACTAAAAATTTATTAATTAATGTATTAAAGCACAAACCATTTTTAATAAAGCCAAACAACCATGAATTAGAAGAATTATTTAATGTTAAACTAGAAACTGTTGATGAAATAATAACTTATGCTAGAAAGTTAAAAGATATGGGAGCTAAAAATGTATTAATATCAAGAGGGAAAGATGGAGCATTACTTATAACAGAAAATGGAGAAACCTTTATAAGTAACGTAGCAAAAGGTAAAGTTAAAAATTCAGTAGGTGCAGGAGATTCTATGGTAGCTGGATTTATAGCTGGATATCTAAATTCAAAAGACTACAAAGAAGCCTTAAAACTAGGAGCAGCTAGTGGAGGTGCAACAGCATTTTCTAATGATTTAGCAGATAAAGAACACATATATAGTTTAATAGATGAAATAAATGTAGAGAGGAGATAAGCTATGAAGATAGTAGATTTAATAAATAAAAAATCTATAAGCCTTAACTTAAAAGCAACTGATAAAAGTGATGCTATAGACAAGCTAGTAGATTTAGTAAATAATAGTGGCAATTTAAATAATAAAGAAGAATATAAAAAAGCAATAATAGCTCGTGAAAATCAAAGTACAACAGGAATAGGTGAAGGAATAGCAATACCTCATGCTAAAACTAGTTCAGTTAAAAATGCATGTTTAGCTGCAGCTATTTGCAAAGATGGTGTAGACTATGAATCTTTTGATGGGAGCCTATCACACTTATTCTTTATGATAGCAGCACCAGAAGGAGCTAATAACACTCACTTAGAGGTGTTATCAAGATTATCTACAATACTTATGGATGAAGAATTTAGAGAAAAACTTATAAATGCTAAAAGCGAAGATGAGTTTTTAAGTTTAATAGATAAAAAGGAAAAAGAGAAATTCCCAGAAGAAAAAGAAGAAAAAATAGAAGTATTTAAAGAAAAAACTTCAAAATACCCAAAAGTATTAGCAGTTACAGCTTGCCCGACAGGTATAGCACATACTTTTATGGCAGCAGAAAGCTTAAATAAACAAGCTGAGAAAATGGGAGTTAGCATAAAGGTAGAAACTAATGGTTCATCTGGTGCTAAAAACGTATTAACTAAAGAGGAAATAGAAAATGCAACAGCTATAATAGTAGCGGCAGATAAAAAAGTTGATATGGCTAGATTTAACGGAAAAAAAGTTATAATAACTAAAGTTGCTGATGGAATACACAAAGCAGAAGAGTTAATAACTAAAGCAGAAAATGGAGATGCACCTATATATAATCACGAAGGAAATGTAGAAACAAAAGATGAAAGCAGCGACGAAAGTGCATTTAGAAAAGTATATAAGCACTTAATGAATGGTGTATCAAACATGCTACCATTTGTAGTAAGTGGAGGTATACTAATAGCATTAGCATTTTTACTTGATAATTACTCAATAAATCCAGAGACTTTTGGTTCAAATACACCGCTAGCAGCATTCTTTAAATCAATAGGGGATATTGCCTTTGGATTTATGTTGCCAGTACTAGCAGGATATATTGCATATAGTATAGCTGATAGACCAGCTTTAGTAGTAGGGTTTGTAGGTGGAGCACTAGCAAATACTGGTGGTTCAGGTTTCTTAGGAGCACTACTTGCAGGTTTTATAGCAGGATATTTAGTAGTAGGACTTAAAAAGGTGTTTAGTGTGTTACCAGATTCATTAGATGGTATAAAGCCAGTACTTTTATATCCTTTATTTGGGACACTTTTAATGGGTATTATAATGACATTTTTAATAATACCTCCAGTAGCAGCACTTAATTTAGGTATAACTAATTTTTTAAATGGACTTGGAACTAGTTCTAAATTAATACTTGGATTAATACTTGGTGGTATGATGGCGATAGACATGGGGGGACCAATAAACAAGGCAGCTTATGTATTTGGAGTAGCATCACTACAATCAGGTCAATTTGAAATAATGGCAGCAGTTATGGCAGGTGGTATGGTACCTCCTTTAGCAATAGCACTTGCTACAACTTTCTTTAAAAATAGATTTACAAAAGAAGAAAGAGAATCAGGTAAGGTTAATTATGTAATGGGATTATCATTTATAACAGAAGGTGCAATACCATTTGCAGCAGCAGACCCACTTAAAGTTATACCAGCTTGTGTATTAGGTTCAGCAACAGCAGGAGCACTTAGTATGATGTTTAATGCAACACTAAGAGCACCACATGGAGGAATATTTGTTGTTCCAGTTGTTGGTAACCCTTTAGGATACTTAGCTGCAATAACAATAGGTTCAGTAGTAGGTATGATAGCATTAGCAGCTTTAAAAAAGCCTATAAATGAATAATATATACTTAGTTAAAAATAGATAGACTTATATAAAAATAAGTCTATCTATTTTTTATATACTAAATGATTAAAAACTTTATTTATATATAAATTTGTATTATAATAAGATGTATATCCTATCATACTGAGGGAGTAGTTTGCACGTATTGTGTGATTAGGTCAACATAATGACTAAATAGTCTGGTCTAATCTTAAAAAACGAGACTCAGGTATGCTTATTTTGCATACCTAGAGTCTCGTTATTTTTTTGCAAAAATAAAAAATTAGGAGGAAATTATGAGTATTACAGCAGTATTATTTACAGCTTTAGCACTTTCAATGGATGCTTTTGCTGTATCGGTAACAAAAGGAATGACTATTAAACATTTAACAAAATCTTTAGGTATAAAAATAGCCTTATTCTTTGGAATATTTCAAGGTGGAATGCCACTTTTAGGGTGGGTTATGGGTATTGGATTTGAAAAGTACATAAAATCTATAGATCATTGGATAGCACTTATATTATTAAGTTACTTAGGATATAAAATGATAAAAGGATTCATAGATGAAAGAAAAGAAGCAAATGAAGTAGATACTTTGTTAGCTGCTACATCTGAAGAAGAGCTATCTACAAAGGATATTTTAGTGTTATCTGTAGCTACTAGTATAGATGCTTTAGCAGTGGGAATAAGTTTTGCTTTTTTAAGTATAAACATAGTAGAGGTATCAATAGCTATAGGTGTTATAACATTTATAATGTGTTTATTTGGAGTTTTTATAGGTAAAAAAATAGGAAACGTATTTAATGGATATGCAGAACTTATAGGTGGAATTATACTTATAGGCATAGGTATAAATATATTTAATGAACATACACATATATTTAGTCAGTTATTTTAAGTACATATAATCAAAACATAAAAAATATATGATAAAAGTATAGATATAGTAAGTTTTCAATAGCTTATTATATCTATTTTTTTATAAAAATTAAAATGCCTAATAGATATATTACAAAGTGAAAAACGAACTTTATTTAATTTTAATATATAAAAATTCATAATAATACATAAAAAATATAAAAAAATATTGAAAATGTATGAAAATAATGATATAAATAATATTGTAAAATGATTTTGACATAAAATTAAGGAGTAATTAGAAAATGAAAAAAATATTAGTTTTACTACCAACAATATTATTATCAATATTTTTAATGGTAGGGTGCACATCACAATCAGAACCAGGAAATGAAAATGTATTAGGGATAATAGGGGCTATGGAAGAAGAAGTAGAGATATTAAAAGAAAAGATGGATATAAAAGAAACTACGACTATAGCAGGTATAAAGTTTTATAAAGGAACATTACATGATAAAAATATAGTGTTAGTTCGTTCTGGTGTAGGAAAAGTTAACATGGCTATGTGTACTCAAGTTTTAGTTGATAAATTTAATGTATCAGCTCTTGTAAATTCTGGAGTTGCTGGGACTATGAATGAAGATTTAAATCAAGGAGATGTAGTTATATCAACAACTACAGTTCAGCATGATTTTGATACAACAGCATTTGGAGATCCACTTGGAGAAATATCAAGATTAAATAAAAGATTCTTTGATGCAGATAAAAATATGATAAATAAAGCAAAAGAAGCTGCTAAGAATGTAAAAGGTGTAAATATAGTAGATGGAATGGTAGCTACAGGAGACCAATTTGTAGCAGGTGGAGATATTGCTAAAAAAATAAAAGATAATTTTAAAGATGTAGAGGCAGTAGAAATGGAAGGAGCAGCTATGGCACAAGTAGCTTACTTAAATGATATACCATTTGTTATACTTCGTTCAATATCTGATAAAGCAAATGGAGAAGCTGATTTATCATATGAGGAATTCTTACCAATAGCAGCTAAAAATGCTAGTTCATTATTAGAAGAATTTATAAAAATATACTAATATTAAGAATAAATAAAAGTTGGGCTAATTTATAGACCAACTTTTTTATTATATAAAGCTAATATAACTAAAAGTCGAATACATATTAATCAAAAATTTTATTAGGATGGTTATAAAGGGATAAATAAAGAAGTAGTTAATGTAGAAAATTTTTGGGATGATTTACGAAATCAAAATGACTATAAATAATTAAATGGGCTAAATATAAAAGGGGAACGAATCGTTCCTCTTTTATATTTTAAAATTTGTTAAAAAAATAATTAATATTGCACTTTTTTTTATTAATGTATAATAAATATAGACGCATACAAATTTGGAGGGAAAAAATGAGAGAAATTTTAGAAGTAAATCCTATAATAGGTGCAATTAAAAATGACGAAAACTTAGAAGCTGTAGCAAAATCAGATTGTGATATTGTATTTTTATTAAATGGAGATATACTTAATTTAAAAAAAATAATCGAATATCTTCATAAATATGATAAAAAGGTATTTGTTCATATAGATATGATATCTGGAATAGCATCAAATCCGGTTATTGTTGATTATATAAAAAGAGAAGTAAAATTAGATGGAATAATAACTACTAAAACTAATATTGTAAAAAGGGCATTAGAGCTAAACCTAGATGTTGTGCAAAGGTTTTTCTTTATAGACTCAATGTCACTTGAAAATGCTATAGAAAGCTTAAGGAAAGTAAAGCCTCAAGCTATAGAAATAATGCCTGGAATAATGCCAAAGATAGTAAAAAGGATAAATAAAACTTATCCTAATATACCAATAATATGTGGTGGACTTATAGATGAAAAAGAAGAAGTTATAAATATATTATCTTGTGGTGCTATGGCAGTTTCAACTACAGATAAAAGTATATGGTAAGGATTAAAAAAAGGCTGTTAAAAACTTAACTGCAATGTTAAAAACTTAACCTTAAAAAATATTGACGGGAAAAAGTTTTTTTATTATTATTTAATTAAATCAATACTAGGCTGGAGACGAGAGAGCTAATAGTTTTTTTACTATGAGCTCTCTCTGTTTTTTTACAAAAAATTGATTTTATAAAAATTAAGGGGGAATTAAGTTGAAAAAAACATTGATGGGAGAGTGTATCTCTGAATTTATAGGATCCTGGATACTAATATTTATAGGTTGTGGATCAGTTGCATCACTTGTATTAAATGGAGCTAGTATTTCACAGTGGGAAATCGGTATAATATGGGGCCTTGCTGTTACCATGGCAATATATGTTACAGGAGCAGTGTCGGGTACACATATAAACCCAGCAGTTACTATAGTTTTAATGGTGTATAGGGATTTTCCAAAGAAAAAGGTCTTACCGTACATAATAGCTCAAATACTAGGATGTTTTGTAGGAGCTGCTACAGTTTACTTTTTATTTAAGAACTTATTCATATCTTTTGAAAATGCTAATAATATAGTAAGAGCAAGTGCAAGTGGTATGGCTACAGCGGGAATATTCTCAACATACCCACATGCTGATATAAGTATAATGACAGCTTTATTTACAGAAATAATAATAACAATGCTTTTAGTTATGGTTATACTTGCAGTTGGAGAAGCTAAAAACTCAAACAAGCCTCATGCTAATTTAGCACCAGTTATGATAGGTTTAACAATAGCTATAATAGGTGCAAGTTTTGGAGTATTAACAGGATTTGCAATGAATCCATCAAGAGATCTTGGACCAAAATTATTTGCAATGATAGCAGGATGGGGAACTAATGCATTAGGAGAAAATATGTATTTCTTAGTTCCAATAGTAGGTCCAATTATAGGTGGTTTACTTGCAGGATTTGTATATGACAAAGGTGTAAAAAGATATTTAGATGATGAAGAGGTTACAGAAGCATCTAAGTAGAAACATTAAATACAACAATAATTATAAATATAAATTTTAAAATTTCCGGGAGGGATTTGTATGGAAAGAAAGTATATAATGGCGCTAGATCAAGGAACAACAAGTTCAAGAGCAATATTATTTGATAAGAGTGGAAACATAATAGCAACTTCCCAAAAAGAATTTACTCAATTTTATCCAAATGCAGGATGGGTAGAACATAACCCTATGGAAATATGGGGAAGCCAAAGTGGAGTTATGAGAGAAGTTCTAGAAACTAATTCTATAAGACCAGATGAAGTTTGTGCAATAGGTATAACTAACCAAAGAGAAACTACAATAGTTTGGGATAAAAATACAGGAAAGCCAATATACAATGCGATAGTTTGGCAATGTAGAAGAACATCAGGGATATGTGATGAATTAGAAGCTAAAGGATACAAAGATACTATAAAAGAAAAAACAGGACTTATACTAGATGCATATTTTTCAGCAACTAAAATAAAATGGATACTTGATAATGTAGAAGGTGCAAGAGAAAAAGCAGAAAATGGAGATCTATTATTTGGTACAGTAGATACTTGGTTAATATGGAATTTAACTCGTGGAAAGGTACACGTAACTGATTACTCAAATGCTGCTAGAACTATGCTTTATAATATAAAAGAGTTAAAATGGGATGATGAAATACTTGAAATGTTAAACATACCAAAGAGTATGTTACCAGAAGTAAAACCATCTAGTTGTGTATATGGACACACAGACAAAGAAATGTTAGCAGGAGCTGAAATTCCAATAGCAGGATGTGCAGGAGACCAACAAGCAGCACTATTTGGGCAAACTTGTTTTGAAGAAGGAAGTGCAAAAAACACTTATGGAACAGGTTGCTTTATGTTAATGAATACTGGAGAAAATATGGTAGAATCTAAAAATGGATTATTAACAACAATAGCTTGGGGTGTAGATGGGAAAGTTGAATATGCATTAGAAGGAAGTATATTTATAGGTGGTGCATCTATACAATGGTTAAGAGATGAACTTAGAATATTATATGATGCTAGCCAAAGTGAATTTTATGCTCAAAGTGTAGATGATACTAATGGAGTATATGTAGTACCGGCATTTGCAGGGCTTGGAGCACCATATTGGGATATGTATGCAAGAGGTAGCGTAATGGGACTTACTCGTGGTGCTAATAGAGCACATTTAGTTCGTGCAACACTTGAATCAATAGCATACCAAGTTAAAGATGTATTAAATGCTATGCAAGAAGATTCAGGACTAAAGCTAAATGGGCTTAAAGTAGATGGAGGAGCAAGTGCAAATAATTTCTTAATGCAGTTCCAGTCAGATATATTAGATGCAAATATAAATAGACCAAAGGTAGTAGAAACTACTGCGCTAGGAGCAGCTTACCTAGCAGGATTGGCTGTAGGATTTTATGATAGCAAAGAAGATATTAAAAAATCTTGGATAATAGATAAAGAGTTTACTCCTAATATGAGTGATGCAAAGAGAAACTTATTATATAAAGGATGGAAAAAAGCAGTACAAAGAAGTCTTGATTGGGCAAGAGAAGATGAAGAACTTAAATCTGAATTAGCATCAGTTGAGAGTTAATATAAAATTAGTGACAAAAAATATTTTATAGTATATAATTAATATATCGAGGAAAATGTTTACAATTTTAAAGTAATATCTATAATTTACAAATTATAACAAAGTGAATTTTATTAAGTACAATATTTAAATATTTTTGGCTAAGAGATGAGAGAGCCTTCTATACAACGTATAGGGGGCTCTCTGTCTTTTTTTAGAAAAAACATAAGTTGGAGGGAAAGTTATGTATGATATAGCAATAATAGGCGCTGGAATTGTGGGAAGCTCTATAGCTCGTGAATTATCTAAATATAATTTAAAAACAGTAGTACTAGAAAAGGGAGTTGAAGTTTGTCAAGGAACTACTAAAGCAAATAGTGCTATAGTACATGGTGGATATGATGCAAATGAAGGAAGTTTAAAGGCAAGATTAAATGTAGAAGGTAACAAGTTGTATCCTAAACTTTGTGAGGAGCTAAATGTAGAATTTAAACAAAATGGTTCTTTAGTTTTAGCTTTCGATGAAGAAGATAAAAAACATATACAACAACTTTATGATAGAGGAATAAAAAATGGTGTAGAAGGTCTAAAAATACTAAACAAAGAAGAAGTATTAAAACTTGAGCCTAGTGTAAATAAAAACGTAGTAAGTGCACTACTTTGTGAAGTAGCAGGTATAGTTTGTCCATTTAATTTAAATATAGCACTTATGGAAAATGCTATAACAAATGGAGTAGATTTAAAATTAGAAAGTGAAGTAGTAGATATTAATAAAATAGATGATGAATTTAATATAAAACTAAAAAATGGCAAAATAATAAAATCAAAATATGTAATAAACGCAGCTGGAGTATACAGTGACAAAATAAACAATATGATAGGCGGAGATGAGTATTATATCATACCTAGAAAAGGAGAGTACAAAATACTAGATAAATCTGAAGGGAAAATAGCAAATCATACATTATTCCAATGCCCAACAAAAAAAGGTAAAGGTGTATTAGTAACTCAAACAGTTCATGGAAACTTATTAGTTGGACCAAATGCAAATGTTGTAGATGACAAAGAAGATATATCTACAAGTAGAGAAGGTATTGAAGAAGTAGTTAATGCTTCAAGAAAAAGTATAGAAAATATAGATTTTAGAAAGACAATAACATCTTTTGCAGGACTTAGAGCAACACCAAATACAGGAGACTTTATGATATTTGCATCAGATAAATGTAAAAACTTTATAAATGTAGGTGGAATAGAATCACCTGGGTTAGCCTCATCACCAGCTATTGCAAAATATGTAGTAGAAATTCTAAAAGAAGAGGGATTAAACTTAGAGAAAAACACAGATTTTAACCCAATAAGAAGAAAAAATAAGCCATTTTCACATATGAGTAGCAAAGAAAAAGAAGAAATAGCAAAAAAAGATGAAAGATATAAAAAGATAATATGCAGATGTGAAATGGTAACAGAAGGTGAAATAATAGATGCTATAAAATCACCATGTGGAGCTAAAACTGTAGATGGAGTTAAAAGAAGAGTAAGACCAGGAATGGGAAGATGCCAAGGTGGTTTTTGTGGTCCTAAAGTTATAGAAATAATAGCTAGAGAACTTAATATAAATGTTGAAGATGTATTAAAAGATTATGACAAATCAAACATGGTAGTAGGTAAAGTTAAGGAAATGAGGGGTGAGTTAGTTGAAATATAATGTTGTTGTTGTTGGAGGAGGACCAGCAGGTCTTGGAGCAGCTTATGAAGCTAAGAAAAATGGTGCAAAAGATGTACTTATAATAGAAAGAGACAGAGAATTAGGTGGAATACTTAATCAATGTATACACAATGGATTTGGACTTCATGAATTTAAAGAAGAACTAACAGGGCCTGAGTATGCTCATAGATTTATAGAAATGATAAAAGAAGAAAATATAGATTATATGCTAAATACTATGGTACTTAATATAACTAAAGATAAAACTATAGAAGCACTTGGAGAAGATGGACTTATAAATATAAGTGCAGATTCAATCGTTCTTGCTATGGGATGTAGAGAAAGAACTAGAGGTGCAATCGATATACCAGGATATAGATGTGCAGGAGTATATAACGCAGGAGCAGCTCAAAGGCTATCAAATATGGAAGGATATATGGTAGGTAAAGAAATAGTTATATATGGATCAGGAGACATTGGTCTTATAATGGCAAGACGTATGACATTAGAAGGCGCTAAAGTTAAGGCAGTAGTAGAAGTTAATCCTCACAGTAGTGGGCTTACTAGAAATATAGTACAGTGTTTAGATGATTTTAATATACCTTTAATGTTAAGCACAGGTATAAGTTATATTCATGGAAAAGAAAGAGTTAAAGGAGTTACACTTTCAAAACTTGATGAAAACAGAAAGCCTATAAAAGGAACAGAAGAATATATACCATGTGATACAGTACTTTTATCAGTAGGACTTATACCAGAAAATGAGTTAAGTGTTGATTTAGGAGTAAGTCTAGATAGTAAAACTAGTGGACCAATAGTTAGAAATAGCATGGAAACTAATATAGATGGTGTATTTGCTTGTGGTAATGTAGTTCATGTACATGACTTAGTAGATTTTGTTACAAAAGAAAGTAGAATAGCTGGTAAAAATGCAGCTCTATACTCATTAAATAAATTAAAAAATAATGAAAGTGTAAAAACTTTAGCAAGTGAAGGAATTTCTTATATAGTACCACAAAATATAGACACAACTTGTGATGAAGATATAAATTTATTTATGAGAGTTAGAAATATATACAGTAACAAAAAATTAGTAGTAGAAAGTAATGGTAAAGTAATATTAGAAAAGAAAAGAAAACATATGATACCATCTGAAATGGAAAATATAAAATTATCTAAAGATTTATTTAAAGATATAAAAGAAAATATAACTGTAAGTGTTAAGGAGGCTTAAATATGGCAAATATAACTTGTATAGTATGTCCTATGGGATGTCCATTAGTAGTAACTAAGACTGATGATGGATATAAAGTAGAAGGAAATACTTGTAAAAGAGGAGAAAAGTATGGAGTAGAAGAGTTAACTAATCCTAAAAGAGTTATAACTACTACTGTAAGACTTGAAAATTCATATTTAAACCTACTGCCAGTAAAAACAAAAGAATCTATACCAAAAGATATGATGTTTGAAATAATGAGAGAATTGGACACTATAAAGGTAAGTGCACCAATAAGTGTAGGAGATGTTATAGTTAAAAATATACTAGACACAGGTATTGATGTAGTTAGTGCTAAAACAGTAGATATTTATTAAAAAGATAGCTTATGCTATCTTTTTTTTATATACCAGTACTTTATATTAAGCATAAAGCTGTTGATAGCTTACATAGACAACATATATCAATAAGATTAAAATGCAAAAAAAGATATTTTGAGCAACAGACGAAGTCGTGGGCGACATGAAGTGTTTTGCCGACACGTCGCTCAAGCAAAGCGAATTTTTGTTGTACCCAAAAAGTATAAATATAAAAGTTACATCCTTGTTACTTTAATTACGAACTTGTAATCTAAAGTAACAGCCGTGTAACTGTTATATATAATTTTAATATGTTAATATAAATACATAGAAGGAAATAAAATAAAAACTTACATAAATTTACATAAATTAAAAGGACGTGATTAAAATGAAAAGAGCTATAACAGCATTATCAGTATTATGTGGAGGGATGTTATTTGTAAGTCCAATAAACAACATAATATTTGCACAAAATTCTAATAACAAACCTAAAGTAGAAGCAGTTGAAGGTATAAACACTAATACAAAAGAAGAAGTAAATAAAGAAGAAAATAACAACATAGATAAACAAGTAATAAAAAATGAAAGCAATAATAAAGTACATAATGAATCAGTAAAAGTTGAAAATAAAGAAGAAGTTAAAAAAGATGATAATAAAATAAATAAAGAAGAAAACAAACAAGAAAATAATCAAGTAGCTAAAGAAGAAAATACAACTACTAATGAAAATGCAAAAGTTGAAAATAAACAAAAAACTGAAGATGATAAAGTACAAGAAGAAAATGTAGTAGTTTCAAATGATAAAGTACAACCAGACATAAAAGAAGAAAGTAAAGTTGAAGTTATAAAAGTATTAAATCAAGAACAAGCTAAAGATTTATTAAAAATGTATAATCAAGACGCAAACTATACATACCAAGGTGATGAAAATAACTTTAGTGCATTAAAAGAAAAAGGATTAAGTGGATATGTATTTTTCCCAGACTATGATACTGACTTAGGTTTCTTTGTAGATAAAAATACATCAAATATATACTACTTCCACCCAAGTGGATATCTTGAATTAGCTATGTAAAATAAATTAATATAAGCTAAAAAAGAGCACCTCTAAAAAAGAGGTGCTCTTTTTATATAGTAATACTAACAATTAATGATTTTAAGTTGATAATTTAATATAATATCTATTTTTAATAGAATATAAGAAACTATGTACTATAATATATTTATAATTTAAAATATTTTATGATAAAATGTAAATTAAACTAAAAAAATCAGTAAGAAAGAGAGACATAAATATGAAAAGAAAAATAATATTAAACTTAGCAATTAGCATAGATGGATATATAGCAAGTGAAGATGGAGGATTTGACTGGATAGTTGGAGATGGAGATAATTCTTTAAATAGTGATAAAAAGTGGGATTTTAATGAATTTCTAAGTGAAGTAGATACTGTAGTAATGGGAAAAAAATGTTATGACCAAAATTTTCATAATGACTACAAAAGCAAAAAGGTGTATGTAGCTACATCAAAGGAGCTAGAAGATTATGAAAATATACATTTTATAAATGGCGATATATGTAAAGTAATAGAAGAAGAAAGAAAAAAAGAAGGAAAGAACATATTTTTATTTGGAGGAGGGAAATTAGTAGACAACTTTATAAAAGCAGATATTATAGATGAATATATAATAGGAATAATACCTACAATACTTGGAAAAGGTAGACCATTATTCTTGGGTAATAACCCTAAAATAGATTTACACTTAGATGAGTATATTTCAGACAATGGGATTGTCATATTAAGATATTCAAAAAGATAGTATATAAAATTTAAATATATAAAGTTATGAGAATATTTATTTTCATAACTTTTTCTATATATATAATATTAAATTTTAGTTAAAAAATACATAAAAAATTCTATTATAGTTTATGTATTTATTACATTAAACATAAAATTAATTTTATATAGAAGTTATATAAAAATCTTATTGATAAGAATATTTTTTATTAGTACAATCTAATTGTAAAAGTAAAAAAACTAAAAATATAGTTATGTCATTTTTATAAATAACAGTATATATAAATCTTAAAGTATATAAAATTGATAAATAGTTTTTGACTAAAATAAATACCTCTACAAATTATATCTATAATTTTTAGTTTTAAAAATATATTATTTATTGGAGGTAAGTAATGAGAAAGCTAACAAAGGCTATGGCAATTGCAATTTCATCTACGTTTATACTAGGTGCAAGTACTATGAATTATACTGGAAATGCAGGTGGAAATGATGTAGATAGAATACTCTGGGAACATGGTGGTGACTTAGAGGCACAATTTGGACAAGATAAAAATATAGGTACTGCAGGTTTACTTGCGGGTAAAGATGGCGAATATATAATAGCTGGTGGAGGAGCAAATTTCCCAGATAAACCAGTTTTAGATGGAGGGGCTAAAAAGCTTTATCCAGATGTGTATGTACTAAAGGAAGAAGATGGAAGACTGAAGCAAGTTAGCCATGAAAAACTAAATTATGAAATTGGATATGGGAGCTCAATTACTGATAAAGAAGGGGTTTACTATATAGGTGGAAGTAGTAATGAAAAAGAAGCTGATAATGTAACTTTATTTACAGTTAATAAAAAAGGAAAACTTAAAGAAAAGCACATAGGAGATTTACCATTTACACTTAGCGATGGAATAGCAGTTAAAAAAGATAGATATATATATGTTGGTTTAGGAAAGCAAAATGGAACACCTAGTAATAAGATGTATAGATTTGACATAAAAAAAGGTGAGACTAAAGAGTTAGCACCTATGCCAGGAGAAGCAACTAGAAACCAAGCTGTAGCTCAAATATTAGGTGATGATATATATGTATTTAGTGGTGGAGATAAAGTAGCATATACAGATGGATATAAATATAACATAAAGAATAATAAATGGGAAAAGGTTTCTGATATTAAAATAAATGATAATAAAATATCTTTATTAGGAGCAAGCTCAGTGAAACTTAATGAAGAAGAAATGTTAGTTATAGGTGGATTTAATAAAGAAATATATGATGATGCAGTTTATAATCTAGATAACTTAAAAGGAGAAGAATTACAAGCCTTTAGACAAAAATATTTTGGTGCAGATCCTCAGGAATTTAATTGGAATGAAAATATATTAATATATAATGCAGAAGAAGATAGCTGGAAAACTGTAGGAGAAATTCCATTTAATGCACCTTGTGGAGCAGGTCTAATACTTAATGGAAATAAGATATATTCAATAAATGGGGAAGTAAAACCAGGTGTTAGAACAGAAAGAACTTTTGTAGGAACAATAATTAATGAGTAGCTATCAAGGTATAAATTTAATTAAAGACTTTTAGAATAGGGGGAAAATTTATGATATTTGGCAATATAAAGCATATAAAAAATTATCCTAACTTAAGTAAAGACCTACTTAGATGTTTTGAATATGCTAATGAAAATGATTTGAATAGATATGAAAAAGGGACATATACTATAGATGAAAAAGATATATTTGTAAATATAGTAGAATATGAAACTTATGAGAAAGAAGAAAGATTTTGGGAAGCTCATAAAAAGTACATAGATATTCATTTAATGATAGATGGATGCGAAAGAATTGACTTAAATTTCATAGAACAATTAACTCAAAAAGATTATGAAGAAGAATCGGACTTTTTACCTCTAGAAGGTGAAAATAATGGATATGTAGAATTAAGAAAAGGAAATTTCTTGATTTGCTATCCAGAAGATGCTCACATGACAGCTATAAAAGTAAATGAAAAAGAATATGTAAAGAAAGCTATATTTAAAATTATAATAAGATAAATATAAGAGAGGGTATATGCCCTCTCTTATTAAAGTATAAAAATTAAATTTTTATTATTGGTAAATTTAATTATTTAAACTTGTTAAATACATTTTTTTATATGATATAATTTATACAGTAGTATTAATAAAGGAGTGATTTTTATGACACTAATGGCAGAAATGACATGGTATGAGTTTAATGAAAGAAAAGACAAAGATGTAGTAATATTACCTATAGGGTCTGTTGAACAACATGGACCACACTTACCATTATCTACAGATACTATAATATCTGAGGGATTCTCTAAATTATTAGGAGAAAAAACAAATTCTATAGTAATGCCTTCTATAAATTATGGATATAAATCTCAACCGGCATCAGGTGGAGGTCCATTATTTCCAGGTACTATAGATTTAAATGGAACTACTTTAATAGAGTTAGTAAAAGATATTTTAGAAGAGTTAATAAGAGATGGTGTAAGAAAAATAGCTATAGTAAACTCTCATTTTGAAAATCAAGCATTTTTACTAGAAGCCATAGATTTAGTAAGCAAATTTATGCCAAATGATACTAAAATAATAATGATGAGCTGGTGGGACTTAATAAGCCAAGATACTATTGATAAAGTATTTGATGAAATAGAGTTTCCAGGGTGGGCATTAGAACATGCAGCTATAACAGAGACTTCATTAATACTTAAATTTGCTCCACAACTAGTTCATATGGATAGATTAATAGATGAAAAAATAGAAGAAGTACCAACTTATCATGTATATCCAATACCAAAGGATTTAGTTCCAAAATCAGGATTATTAGCCATAGGAAGAACTAGTTCTAAAGAAAAAGGAGAACTAATAGTAAATGAAGCTTTAGACAAAATGGTTAGTATAGTAAACAAAGAATTTATAAAATAAACAAGAATATTTTGCTATAAAAATACATTAAAAACCTATGGCTATAAATAACTAGCAATAGGTTTTTAATGTATTTACTATTATTTTAATTTATTAATATTAAAGTTTTGGAGGAAATTAAAATGAAAATTGCAATAATTGGTTATAGTGGAAGTGGAAAATCCACACTTGCTAGGAAGCTTTCAAAATATTATAAGGCACCTGTTTTATTTCTCGACAAAGTTAATTTTTTGCCCAATTGGATTGAACGTGATAGAGATGAAGGGCGTTTGATAGTATGTGATTTTATGAAAAATGATTCTTGGGTGATAGATGGAAATTATAGTGATTTTTTTCAAAAAGAAAGATTAGAACAAGCTGATAAAATAATTTTTTTGAATTTTCCACGTAGAATTTGTATTTATAGAGCATTAAAGAGGTATTTTAGATACAAAAACACAACTCGTGAAGATATGGCTAAAGGATGTATAGAGAAAATTGACTTAGAATTTATTTGGTGGATTCTTTATGAAGGCCGCACTAAAGAAATACGCAATCATTATAAACAAATAGAACAAGATTTTAAAAATAAAATAGTAGTTTTGAAAAAAGCAAAAGAAGTTAATTTGTTTCTACAGAAAATAACAAATTCATAGTATATAGTAAATAAAAAAATTAATTACTATGTACTATGAAATATATAGTTAATATTTTTATTGTCTTGATATGTAATATAAAATTTATCCTAAGGCAACAAATATAGTACCAATAGCTATAAATAAAACGCCTATTATACCTTTTACACTTATTTGTTCTTTAAATATTAAAATAGAAAAAATTACAGTTAAAACTACAGATAACTTATCAATAGGAGCTACTTGCCAAGTTTTACCTGCCTTTAGTGCTATATTTAAAAATAACCAAGACAAAGCACCAGATACGCCAGCAAATACTAAGAATAGTAAGTCTTTTTTATGACTTAAAAGAGAAGATAGATTAGAAAAATCTCCTTTTATAAAAGATACTAATACTAAAAATACTCCCATTATAACTGCTCTAACACTAGTAGCTAGTGAAGGAGACAAGTTAGTTACTCCCACCTTAGAAAAAACTGTTACAAAACTTGCACTGATAGCCGCTAAAAGTGCATAAAATAACCAATTACTCATAAAACCTCCTTGCGAATTAATATTAAATGTTAATTAAAAATAAATGAAAATAAATATCAATAACTAAAATAATACTTTATAAATCTTATATAGTCAATAAATATTTAAATGCAATAAAAAATTATATAAAAAATAATAAAATATTATATCTTGTTTGAAAACATACTAATTTAAACTTGTTTGTTGTATAATTTAATAATAAACAATCAACAAAAGGAGAGTCAAAATTTATGAGGGATTTTAAACTGAAAAATCAATTTATACTAGCAACTTATATAATTATATTATCCTTTTTATTATTAAATATAAAAACTGTAGGAAATGTTTTAAACACTACATTATCTATATTAAAACCTTTTATAATAGGATTAGCTATAGCATTTTTACTAAATGTACCTATGAAATCTTTTGAAAATAGATTAATAGGAAAAATTGTTAAAAAATATAATATAAAGAATTCAAAAATTATTATAAGGATAATATCATTAATATTAACACTTATAACAATAGGGCTATTATTAAGTGCATTTATAAACTTAGTAATACCACAATTAGTAAAAAGTACTTCAAGTTTAATAAGTAGTATTCCGCAGGATATAGACTCATTACAGTCTTATATAACAACTTATATGTCTCATATAAATATATCAGATAATTTACATCACAGTTTATTATCAGGAGTTGATAAGATGTCAGACTTTATGATAAAAACTTTAAATTATTTTATATCTAATATAGTTGGAATTACTTTTTCAATAACATCTATAATAACTAACTTATTATTAGGTTTTGTTATAGCCATATATATGTTACTTAGCAAAGACAAGCTTATAGTTCAATTTAAAAAGGTGATATATGGTCTTTTAAGTGAAAATATGGCAGATAAAATAATGAGCATTATTAAATTAGGAGATGTTAAATTTTCAAAATTTATAGTAGGACAATGTACAGATGGTATAGTTATGGGAAGTTTATGTTTTATAGGTATGACCATATTTAATATGCCTTATGCTATATTAATAAGTACATTAATAGGAATTACAGATTTAATACCGATATTTGGTACATTTTTAGGAGCAGCTCTTTCTGCTTTGATATTATTTATGATAAAACCTGTAACAGCACTTTACTTTATAATAATGATAGTTATAATTCAGCAAGTAGAAGGGAATTTTATATATCCATTTATAGTAGGAAATTCCATAGGATTATCATCATTTTGGATATTAGTTCCTATAATAATAGGTTCATCAATGTTTGGAGTATTAGGGATCCTAATAGGAGTACCTCTTTTTAGTATGATATATACTTTATGTGGTGGGTATATAAATAACAGGATAAAATCAAAAAATATAAATATACAAAAATAATTTGATACTTGTATTTATTTTATATAAACAATTAAAATAATATAAAAAGGGACTAAAGTTGGCTTTTAGTCCCTTTTTATATTATTAATTAGTCTAATATACTATATAAAACACTATTTACAATAGATAGCAATATAGATGCACCTATTGCACTTAAAGTACTATTTATATAAACTCCATTAACAAATGAGAATGCTAGCTTTAAAACTAATCCATTTATAATTAGTGAAAATAACCCTAAAGTTAAAACTGTTATAGGGAATGAAAAGAACTTAAGTATAGGCTTTATAGTTAAATTAAGTAATCCAAATATTAATGTAAGTATTATTAATGACTTAAAAGAACTTATATATACGCTATTTAAAAGTAAAGATACTATATATAAGGATATAGCATTAACGACTATAAATAATGATGCTTTTCTCATAGTAAATCTCCTTTCAAAATATTACAAATTTATACAAATATTAAATCATATATACAATAATATTTCAAGTTAGTATAATATTTAAGATAATTAGATCATATACTTTAAATATGGTTTTGTTTTTAATTTTGTCTATATATTAAATTTATATACACTACACTTATTAAAGTAAAAATATAATTAAATTAATTTACCAAAAAAGGATGATATTATGTATAATTCAAGATATGAAGAATTAAACAATATTATGAAAATTATTACACCTATAGAAAATGAAATAAATAATATTACAAAGTATATATATACCAAAGATAAAACAAAATCAATATATATTATAGATTATATACAAAAAGAGATAAATAAATTAAAAAACAATGTAAAAGAGCTAGAAAATCCATTTGTACTTTGTATAGTGGGTTGTGGGAACTACGGAAAATCAACTCTTATAAACTCATTAATAAAAAGGGAGGTAGTAGCTACAAAAGATATACCAAGTACTTGGAAGGTTGATGTTTTTTTAAAGAGTAATTTAGAAAAAATAGAGATAATATATGACAACGAAGAAAAAATTTTAAAAAGTATACAAGGTGGATATAGATTACTGAAAGATGAAGAAGATAAGTACAAAAAATCTAAAGAAAAAATATATAGATTAGTTCAAGAGCTTAAAAAAGAAAATACAAAAACAAAAAAAGAACTTAAAGAATACAAAAGAGAATTAGAAGAGAAATATTTATATAAACCTCAAATATGTAAGATTAAATATTACTTAAAAGAAGGAAATTTAATAAATGATTTTACTATAGTAGATACACCGGGACTTAACCAAAGTCTATTAAATACTGATAAAAAAGTAGAGAGATATTATGAGATAGCAGATGGAATTATATGGGTAATAGATGCTCAAAATATAGTATCTAGTGAAAATACAAAGCTTATAAATGAAATTAATGATATAGATAAAAATTACACTAACAAAAATATAATAGCTGTTGTAAATAAGATTGATATAATAAAAGAAAAAGATCTAGATAAAGTTAAAGATAAATGTGAAGAATTATTTAAAGATAAGTTTAAAGACATTGTATACATATCAGCTAAGGATGCTATAAAAGGAATATTAAATGAAGATTATTATTATATACAGAAAAGCAATATAGAAAAATTATATAAAAGTATAGATGTTAATTTTAAAAAACTTTGTGAAAATAAGCAAATAGAATCCAAATACAAAAATTTATATATAACTAAAAGTAATATACTACAATCTATATACTCACATAAGAGAGAATTATACAAAGACTTATCTATATATAATGAAATAGATTATGAATTAAAATACACCTTAGATAATATAAAAAAGGATGCTCTAAGTTATATAAAAGATATAGATATAGAAACAAAGGACCATATAATAAGTTTGCAAAATAAATGCAATAATGATTTTAGTAATATATATGATATAATTTATAAAAAATCAAATTTCAATAAAGACTCCATTTATCAAAAAATAGATACTAATATAAATTTAGATAAAATCCAGGTACCAATTCAAAAACAATTAAAAGATAAAGCAAAAGAAGATAAACTAGAAAATTTATTTAATAAATTTTTAGTTAAAGCATTTAATGAAGACGTAAATTATAAACCAAATTACCTATCTATAAATAAAGAACTCATAACAAAAGACATAGAAAAAATATTAAAAGATAATATAAATACTATAATTTCAAACATAGAATATATAAAAAATCATAGTTTTGAAAAAGTATATATAGACTATAAGTATATAAATATTTATATAGACTTCCTAAACAATATAGAAAGAATTTTAAATACTTTGGGGTGATATTTTGGAAAATAATAAAGGTATATGTATAGTTAAAGAAGAAATATTAAATTCACCAATAAGAAAAAAGTTAATTGAAGATTTAAATTTACCATATAAAAATACAATAAAAGAACCATTACAAGAAGTGGTTGAACTTATTAAATCTATAGAAAGTAATAAGGAAGAACCATTAAAAATTGTTGTGTTAGGAGAAGTTAAATCAGGAAAATCAAGCTTAGTAAATTCATTAATAGGAGGGGATATAAGTGAAGTAGATGTACTTGAAGCTACTTCTAGTATAATAGAAATAGTATATAGTAACATGCCATATACTAAAACATATAAAGACATAACAAAGGTGGGTCTTAATATAGATTATTTAAAAAAGATAAATATAGTAGACACACCAGGGTTAAAGAGCATAACTGTAAACAATGAAGAAAAAACTTTAAACTATATAAAAAATGCTGATTTGATATTATTTGTAATAGATGCAACTCACCTAGGACAAGAAGATGTAATAGAAGCGCTTGATTTGATAAGTGAGTATAAAAATAACATTATAGGTATAGTAAATAAGTGTGATTTATTAAGTTCTGATAAAGAAGAAATTATAGATTATATAAAAGATGAATATGGAATATATATAGATGAATTTTTTATGATATCTTCATATCTTGAATACCAAGAGAAGGTATTACCTAAGGTAAAAACAAAAAGTACTGATTTAGTATTATCAAACTATAATGATTTAAAATACGAATTTAATAGATTAAATGATTATATAAATTATCTAATAAAAAATTCTCAAGAAGAAAAAAATAGTAGTATAAAATCATCTTTAGATAGAATAATACACAAAGATATAGTTTGTCATAATGATTATCTAAAGACTTTATATGTTTTAGATGATGAACTATTAATATACAATAAATTACTTCAAAACAAAAGAGACTATATAAGTTCAAAGATGGATTTTGAGATAAAGGATTGGGTAGATAGAATATTTTTTAGTGATGAAATACAAAAAATTAAATTAAATATAGATTTAGCTAAGTTATACATAAATGAAGGATATATAAATGAATTAGTAAACAAGAAAAAAATAGAATTGGATAATTTATTTTTTAATGAGTGGAGTCAGTGTTTAAAAGAAATAAGCAATGAAATGGATGATGATATAAAAAGATATATAAATGATATAACATATAAAAATGAATGCATAGATACCCAAAGCTTTAAATTAGAAAAAAACCAAGCAACAGCAAATGAATTATTAGCAGTAGTAGGAACAGGTGCAGTGCTTGGGGCAACTTCGGGTACAGTTGTTTCAATGTATAGTGCAATACTTGGAGCATCGGCAACCTCAACTACTATATCAGCAGCACTAATGACTTATTGTCCACCGCTATTAATAGCAGGGACTATAAGTGGAGCAGTAGGGAAAGTTATATATGATAAAGTACGAGATGATAAAAAGAGCAAGGAATTGCTAAATGATATAGATACTTTTATAGAAAATCTAAAGTATAAAATAAGTGAGAATCTAAAAGATATATATGAAAATTATAGTATAGAGATAAACTATACAACACTAGAAATACTAAAAAATATAAAAGGTATACAAACTAACAAACACGAAATAGAAGATACAATTAAAGAAATAAATATATATATAGATAAATTAAAAACATATATACATTAATGAAAATTCAGTACAATAAACACAAAAAATGTCATTTTATCATACATTGAAGTATAACTTTTAATTAAGGGAGCAAATAGTATGATTACTATAAGTTTATGTATGATAGTAAAAAATGAAGAAAATATTTTAAAAAGATGTTTAGATAGTATTTATGATATAGTAGATGAAATAATAATAGTAGATACAGGGTCAGTAGATAAAACAAAGGAAGTTTGCAGAAATTATACTAACAATATATATGATTTTAAGTGGATTGATGATTTTTCAAAGGCTAGAAATTTTTCCTTTGATAAAGCAACCAAAGATTATATACTTTGGTTAGATGCAGACGAGTATTTAGATGAGAAAAATAGAAAAAGACTTATAAACTTGAAAGAAAATTTAAATGAAAGTATAAGTGTTATATCTACAGAGACTCATATGTGTATAGATGAAAATAATAATCCTAAAATAGTAGCTAGAAGAAATAGAATAATCAAAAGAAATGAAGGTTTTAAGTGGGTAGGATATGTTCATGAATATATATCTATAGAGGGTATAAATGAAAGTAATGTATATGATAGTAATATTTGTATAATACATGATAAGGTAAAAAATATAGATGATAGAAATCTTAAAATATACGAAAAAAAACTAAAAGATGGCAAAATATTAAGCAATAGAGATTTGTATTATTATGGAAGAGAATTATATTGTAATTTAAAATATGAAAAATCTATAGAAATATTAAAAGAATTTATAAAGGTAAGTAAATTTAAGGAAGAAACGGTAGATGCATTATGCAAAATAGGAGAATGTTATATAAAACAAAAAGAATACAAACTAGCAAGGATATATTTATATAAAGCCTTTGAAGAAGATATACCAAGAGCTGATATAATGTATAATATAGCTTATTCATTTGAAGAGGAGGAAAAATATTTACAAGCTATAAGTTGGTATAAAATAATACTTAATACTGATATATCTTGTGATACTAACCAATGCATTAATATGAGTTACTTAAGATTTAAACCTCATTTAAATCTTTGTTGCTGTTATTATGAATTGAAAGATTTACCAAGGGCTTATTATCACCATCAAAAATGTATGGAATTAAATCCAAATGATGAATGTGTAAAATGTAATGAAAAGTACTTTAATTCTATAATAAAAGAAAGATAAGGTGGGGAGACCCACCTTAAATTATATATCATAAAAAATCATATGTAAAATATACTGTATTAAACAATAGATAAGGAGGATATGATGAGATTAGATAAAATTTTAGAGAATGTAGATACTTTAAATATATATGGAGACAAAAATATTGATATAGATAATATATATTATGATTCAAGAGAAGTAACAAAAAACAGCCTGTTCATATGTATAAAAGGATATAATACTAATGGACATTTATATATAGAAAATGCCATAAAATCTGGAGCTAAGGCATTTTTAATAGAAGAAGATATAAATATAGATAATATGGATAAGTATACATTTATAAAAGTAAGTAATACTAAAGATGTCATGGCAAAAATTGCATCTAATTTTTATAATGAGCCAAGTACAAAATTAGACGTAATAGGAATAACAGGAACAAATGGGAAAACTAGCGTATCAACTCTTTTAAAGGAGATATTAAATAAAGTTAATAAATGTGGTCTTATAGGAACTATCGAAATAGACAACTCAAAGGAAAAAATAATACCTAAAAATACAACTCCAGAAAGTTTAGACCTTCAAAAAAGTTTCAATGATATGTTAAAAAATAACTGTAAATATTGCGCTATGGAAGTATCTTCTCATGCACTTAGCTTAGGTAGAGTGAAAGATACTAGTTTTTTAATGGGATTATTTACAAACTTAACTGAAGAACATTTAGATTTTCATAAAAATATAGAGGATTATAGAAACTCTAAAGAAAAGCTATTTTATATGACAACAAAAGCAAATATAATAAATATAGATGATGAACATGGTAAGATTATATTAAATAATATTAAAAACTTAGATATACCTGTATACACTTATGCTATAAATGAACATGCTGATTTTATGGCAAGTGATATTATATTAGAAAAAGATCATATAGAATATAAAGTAAAAACTCCAACTTATGAAGATTATATCTATGTAAATATACCAGGAAAGTTTAGTGTATATAATACATTAGGAATAATAAGTATTTGCTACATATTAGATATAGATATAAACATAGTTAAAGAAGTATTTAGAAATACTAAAGGTATTAAGGGTAGATTTGAAAGCATAAAAAATAATAAAAAACTAAATGTTATAGTAGACTATGCACATACTCCAGACGCTTTAGAAAATATATTAAAAGCTTCAAAAGAATTTACAAAAGGCAAGGTAATAACAGTGTTTGGATGCGGAGGAGATAGAGATAGACTAAAAAGACCTATAATGGGAAAAATAGCACAAGAATACTCTGATGTAGCTATAATAACATCAGATAATCCAAGATGTGAAGATCCCCATAAAATAATTAATGATATATTAAAAGGTATTAATATAAAAAAGGATAATTATATAATTATAGAAGATAGAAAAGAAGCAATATATAAGGCAATAGATATGGCAAATGATAAAGACTTAGTTATAATAGCGGGAAAAGGACATGAAGATTATCAAATAATAGGTAAGAAAAAGCATCCTTTTGATGATACAAAAGTAGCACTTGAAGCTATAAATTTAAAGTAGGCAACAAATAAACTCATATATATTAATAAAAGGAGCTGTGAATATTCACAGTTTCTTTTATATTATAATAAAGCATGCTTTATTATTTTTTTTAGAAGTATTATAATATACGGATAAGCTAAATAAAAATTAAAAGGTAGGTAATTTGATGAATGAAACTAAAAAGTTAACAGAGTCAGCAATACTATCCGCACTATTTGTTATAAGTACCTTACTATTTGTAGGAATTGGTTTTGGATATGCACTTTACATAGATTTTATAGTTCCTGTATTTTTTTCAATAGTAGTACTTAGATGTGATTTTAAGTATTCAGCACTTTCTGGAATAACATCACTTTTAATAGTATGGTTGATACTTGGGAATATAGGCATAGCTATATGGTGTAGCCAAAGTGTAATACTTGGAATACTTTGTGGCTACTTTATAAGTAAGGATACATCTATTATGGATGATATGGTATATACTTCTTTTATAGGCGTTGTACTTATGGTATTTGTAGATGTATATGCATCTAAGTTAATAGGATACAGCTTTATGAAAGAGTTTCAAGGATATATAAATATACTAAAGTCGGGAGAATATGTACAAGTTATTTATTATATACTTATAGCTGCATTTCCTTTTGGAACTGTATTTTCTATATATATTTTATCCTTATTTATGTGCAAGAAATTAAATATGCTAAAAGGAAATATAAATAAAAAATTTGAAATTATAGCTAACTTTAGAAGACTTTCAAGATTTGTATGTTGTTCTAAAAATGTATTTTATGTATTATCAGTATATATTTTTATAGTAGAAGTTTTTAAAGCGTTTAATATAAACATAGATAATACATATCTAAAAACTATAATAATAAGTATAGAGTATCTATCATTTTACTTTGTGATAAAAGATGGATATACAGCAATACAAAATTATTTATTATCTAAAAATAAGAAAGTAGCTCATATAAGGATATTATCTATTTTAATGTTAATAGCATTGGTATTAATATTTAAGATAACTACATTTATTATAATCATAATTAATATAATATTAGATATAAAGGTAAATATAAGAAATCAACAAATAGGAATATTAAATAATATATTAAGTAGAGGGTGAAAATGTGGTTAAGGATGTAAGTTTTATCAAAAAATGTCCCTTTTCACATAGAGGACTTCATAACAATATATATCCAGAAAACTCTATGGGGGCTTTTATAAATTCTATAAAATATAACTATGGTATAGAATTAGATGTACAACTTACAAAAGATAAAAAGGCAGTAGTATTTCATGATGAGTTTTTAGAAAGAATGACAGGATATAAAGGTACTATAAATAATATGACTTATAATGAAATAAGCAAACTAAGGCTATTAAACACTGATGAAAAGATACCTCTTTTAGTGGACGTATTAGATATTGTAAATAACAGGGTACCAGTCTTAATAGAATTAAAGGCTCTTGGAGATGCTATAGATATGAGTAGTGAGGTTTATAAGATAGTAAAAAATTATGAAGGTAAGTTTGCTATACAGTCTTTTAATCCAAGGGTACTTCTATGGTACAAAGAAAATGCAAATAATATAATAAGAGGGCAAATATCATTTGATTACAAAGATACAATAATAAAATGGTACAAAAAAATATTTTTAAGGGGAATGATACTAAATTTTAAAACAAAGCCTGACTTTGTATCTTATGATATAAAAAGTATTCAAAGTAAAAGGGTTCAGTTAATTAGGAGTAATATTCCAGTTATAACTTGGACTATACTTAATTGTAATCAATATAAAAAAGCATCCAAATATGCAGATAATATAATATTTGAAGGTATAGATCCAAATAAATGTTAAAAAGTATTGACAAAATATAATTTTAAGAATATATTATAGACATAAATGAAAAAATATTAATATAAAGCTATGATAAGAATTAGTAGGATTAATGTATTCTAACAGAGAGTTTCCGGTAGGTGAGAGGAGCAAGAAAAGTTAATTTGAATACATCTTGGAGCAGTTTTCCTGAAAGATAACAACCACTAGGGAAAAACGGAGTAGCATACGTTATAATGCTAGGGTATAATTTTGTACCTAATGAGGTTAATACTGTGAGGTATTAATAAATTAAGGTGGTAACACGTAAGCACAAGCTTTCGTCCTTTTATAAGGATGAAGGCTTTTTTTAATACAAAAAAGTTTTATATCATTAAAAAATGATTTGCTAAAAAATAAGACTTAAGCAAATTTATAAATATAAAATAACAGGAGGGTAAATATGTTTAATTTAGATGAACAAGTAAAAATTATATTAAAAGGTGTAGAAGATTTAATAGATGAAAAGGACTTAAGAGAAAAATTAACTAATGCTCACAAAGAGGGAAGACAGTTAGTTGTTAAGTTAGGTCTTGACCCATCAGCACCAGATATACACTTAGGGCATACTGTTGTTCTTAGAAAAATGAAGCAATTACAAGACTTAGGACACAAGGTAGTAATAATAATAGGAGACTTTACAGGAAAGATAGGAGATCCAACTGGAAAATCTCAAGCTAGAAAGGCATTAACTACAGAGCAAGTTTTAGAAAATGCAAAAACTTACCAAGAACAAATATTTAAAGTTTTAGATAAAGAAAAGACAGAAGTAAGATTTAACAGTGAATGGCTAGGAAAGTTAAACTTTGAAGATGTTGTTAAATTAGCTGCAACTATAACTGTTGCTAGAATGTTAGAAAGAGAAGACTTTAAAAAGAGATATGAAAGCCATACTCCAATATCAGTACACGAATTCTTCTACCCATTAATGCAAGGATATGATTCAGTTGCTATAAAAGCTGATATAGAATTAGGTGGAACTGACCAAAGATTTAACTTACTTATGGGTAGAGCACTACAAAAAGAATTTGGTCAAGATTCTCAAGTAGTTATAATGATGCCTATAATAGAAGGACTAGATGGCGTTAATAAAATGAGTAAGAGTTTAGGAAACTACATAGGAGTAGATGAAGAAGCTGGTGTAATGTATCAAAAAGCTATGGAAATACCAGATTCATTAATAGTTAAATACTACAACTTAGTAACTGATGTTCACCCTGATGTAGTAGCTGAAATAGAAAAAGATTTAAAAGAAGATAGAAAAAATCCAAGAGATATAAAAATGGAACTTGCTAAAGAAATAGTAAGATTATACCACGGAGAAGAAAAAGCAAACTTCGCTGAAGAAAGATTTAAATCAGTATTCCAAAAAGGACAAATACCTGTTGATATATTAACAGTAGAAGCAGATGCTAATGATTTTGATTTAGCTCAAATAATAGTTGATAACAAGTTAACTCCAAGTAAAAGTGAATTAAGAAGATTAGTTAAGCAAGGTGGAGTTAAAGTAAATAGTGAAAAAATAGCTGATTTACAAGAAGTAGTAGCTGAGGGTGAATTAGTAGTTCAAATAGGTAAGAAGAAGTTTATAAAAGTAGTTGTAAAATAATATAATTAAAAGAGATATAAGAAACTAACTTATATCTCTTTTTGGATTAATATCCTAATATACCTCACATTATACTTAATGATAAAATATATTATACTAAAGATTAATAGATGATATAACAAGTACTAATTAGAATAAAGCAGTTGTAAAAAATAATGATAAATGTTATATTTTATCTATTAAAGACGAAAAAGAGATGAGGAGCTATATGTATTTACCAAGTAAAATAACTAAAATATTATCTAATATGAATAGGTCTTATATCATATACTATAGTAAAGGAAAAATAACATCTGTAGTAGTTGACAATAAAAATATAACTATAAGTGCTAGTACAAAAGGATATTTAATAGATATAAAAGGTTCTAAAGTTATATTAAATGATCTAAAATCAATCAAACCTTTACTTATGAAGTTTAGCACAAGTCAAGTTGATAAAAGCAAAAGTTTTAAGATATCAGAGAATTTAGTTGAGTTATTTGCTGAAAATGAAAAGACATTTGCTGTTGAGTATTTAAATGGAAATGTAATATCTATTATAATGGATAAACCAAGTGTAAAGATAGAAAAAACTGCAACTGGATATTTTTTAGAGATAAATTATAAAGAAATAGCAGTAGATAGCTTAACAGATGTTAAAAGGTTTTTATCTAAAATGAATATAATAAATGAAAATCAAAAAGAATCTAACAAAAATCAAGAAGAAGATCTATATAAACAATTAAAGCTAGATATATAAAATAAATTTTTGATATATACAAAAATCATATTTCATATATCTTTAATATGAATATAATATTTTTGGAAGTGGATATGACTAAAAATACACACGTATTCATGAGGAGAAGGGAAATTTTATAAAAATGTTTTCCTGGGAAATTTTTAATACTTAAATTTTATATAGTTTATAAACTATGTAAGAAAGGATATAATTATGGATGATTATAGAAAATCAATATCTAGAGAAAATATTATAATGCTTTTAATGGCAGGTGGAATTATAGTTTTTAATTTTATAGGGTTTATAATATCATACTTTGTATGGAAAGATTATAGTAAAGACTCAGACTTTATAGCTAGAAATGGTAGAAGACTTTTGAATTTTCACATATCATTTTTTATATATGAAATAATATCTGGATTATTAGTATTTTTGCTAGTTGGAATGGTATTATTACCACTAGTATCAATAGCCTATTTAGTACTTAATATAATAGCTATGATAAGATATGGATCATATAGAGATTATGATTTCCCATTTACACTTAACATTATAAAATAAAATAAAAAGAACTACATTTAATATATTATGTAGTTCTTTTTTTATGCACTAATTAAATTATATATAAAATAAAATTATTTGAAAATTATGAATAAAAGAAATGTTAATGTATTTACAAAATATGTCTAGTATATTAATGTTAATAGTGAGTTATATCAAAAAAAAGGGGGAAAAAGATGAAAAAAACATATATTTCACAAATAGGATTACTAATAGTTGCTATGATTTGGGGAAGTGGATTTGTAGGAACACAATTGGCGCTAGATGGGGGACTTACGCCACTGCAAATAATAACACTTAGATTTTTTATAGGAGCGCTTTTGATAAATTTAATCTTTTTTAAACAGATAAAAGAAAATGTGAGCAAAGATGCAATAAAGTATGGTTGTATATTAGGATTTTTTCTATTTACAGCCTTTGTTGTTCAAACTATAGGGTTAGTTTATACAACACCATCAAAAAATGCATTTATAACTGCTACTAATGTAATTATAGTTCCGTTTATAGGATTTTTAATGTATAAACAAAAACTTGATAAAATGGGTATAATAAGTAGTATATTAACAGTTATAGGAATAGGTATACTATCGCTTGAATCAGATTTTTCTATTAATTTTGGAGACTTTTTAACTTTAGTATGTGCTTTTGGATTTGCATTTCATATATTCTTTACAAGTAAATATGCTGTAAGGTATAATCCAATAGTACTTACAGCTATACAATTTAGTGTGGCATTTATACTTTCATTATTTACACAAATACTTATGGGAGAGGGAAGTATAAATGCTGGTATAGATGGATATCTAGGTGTATTATATCTAGGAGTATTTAGTACTACTGTTTGTTTTTTGGTGCAAACTATATGTCAAAAAAGTGTTGAAGGAAATAAGGCTGCTATAATACTTTCAACAGAAGCAGTATTTGGAACAATTTTCTCTGTAATTATATTAAAAGAACTAGTAACATTAAGAATGATTTTAGGAAGTTTTATAATATTTGTAGCCATCATAATGGCTGAAACTAAACTATCTTTTTTAAAGAAAAAAGACATATACATAGAAGAAGCATGTATAGAATCTAACGAAGATACAAGTAAATCTTAATATACATTATATAAAATTAATAATTTAATATAAAAATGGGAAAATAAGGTTGTAATTATGACTGTATAGATGGTAAACTTATATTTGTAAAAAATTTAAATTTATTGTTTAGGGGATGCTACACCGGGTATATATAAAATATGATCGATAAGATATTAAATATCTTATTTATAAATAATAAGAATTTATTATTTAGTTAATGTATTTTAGGGTATATAGTATAGTAGTTAAATAATGAATTTAAATTAAATTAATATATAAATTGGAGGAGTATAATCATGAAAAAATTTGTTTGTACAGTATGTGGATACATACATGAAGGAGAAACTGCACCAGAAAAATGTCCAGTATGTGGAGTTGGAGCTGATAAGTTCGAAGAAATGAAGGGTGAAATGGTTTGGGCTGACGAACACAGAATAGGTGTTGCTAAAGGTGTAGACGAAGAAATATTAGAAGGTTTAAGAGCTAACTTTACTGGAGAATGTACAGAAGTTGGAATGTACTTAGCAATGAGTCGTCAAGCTGATAGAGAAGGATACCCAGAAGTTGCAGAAGCTTACAAGAGAATAGCATTTGAAGAAGCAGAACATGCTGCAAAATTTGCTGAATTATTAGGGGAAGTTGTTGTAGCTGATACTAAAGCTAACTTAACTGCAAGAGTAGAAGCTGAATATGGAGCAACTGAAGGAAAATTAAAAATAGCTAAGAGAGCTAAAGAATTAGGATTAGATGCTATACATGATACAGTTCATGAAATGTGTAAAGATGAAGCTAGACATGGTAAAGCATTCTTAGGATTATTAGAAAGACATTTTGGAAAGCAAAACTAATTATAGTTTAAATAAAGGGGTCATCTCATATGAGATGGCCTTTTTTAATTTTTATAATAATATGTGATATACTAATTAAGTAGATAAATAAAACTATAATAAGAGTGAATATGGTGAAGAGATGATAAAAAGCAGTTATATAGATAATATAAATATATTTAAAAATTTAAAAGATGAAACAAAAGAAGAACTTAAGAAATATAGCAACACAATAAAATTAGAAAAAAATGAAGTTTTATTTGAGGAAAAAGAAAAAATAAATAATATATACTTTGTTATAGATGGAAAAGTATCTATATTTAAAATAAATGAAAATGGCGATAGAAAAGTAATATTTATATTAAATGAAGGCGAAATGATTAATGAAATAACTACAGATAAAAAAAGAGAATCATCAGTATTTTGTGAAGTCTTTGAGAACGCCACTATACTAAAATATAATATAGATGATTTTATAAAGGTTATGGAGAAAGATTTTTACTTAACTAAAAATATAATAAATTACATGGAAAGAAGAAATAGAAGATTATATAGACAACTAAAAAATTCAATTTCTATAAAAATGGATAAAAAGTTAGCAGCTAAATTATATAGAATAAGCAAAGAATTTGGAACAAATAAAGGAGTATGGACATTAATAGATGTAAATATAAGCATAACTTATTTATCAGATATGCTAGGATGTAAAAGAGAAACTTTATCAAGGGCAATGAAAACACTTCAAAATGAAGGATTAGTTAAATTAGAAAATAAAAAAATATTTGTTAAAGAAAAAGGATTATCAGAGTACTTTAAGAAATAGTAAAACATTAAAGTTTTGCTATTTCTTTTTATTTTTATAAAAACGTGATATTAATCACGGAAAATAATTATAATAAATGTTAAAATTTTATCAATAGAAAAGGGAAAAGGTGATTGTTGTGAAGATAAAATTAAGCAAAGAAAATTTTAATGAAAAATTGAAAACACTTAGTAATGAATATAAAATATTAGCACCAGTATCATTAGAATATATGGGAACTTTCTCAGATACAGACGTTGTAAGATATAAAGAAGTAAGTTCTTTAGATGAAATGGAACTAAATAGAAAATCAAACTTTTCTGCCAAGGAAATAGTATTTCCTATAACACAAATATTATTTTATTTTACAGAAAATGAATTTAAGGAAAGCGATATTGATGATAAAAAACTATTAATCTTTTTAAGAGCATGTGATATAAATGCAATGAAAAGACTAGATGAGATATATTTAAAAAATGGAATTGATGAAGATTATTATTACAAAAAATTAAGAGAGAAAGTAAAATTTGTTCTTGTTGGATGTAGAGAAAGTTTTAGAAATTGTTTCTGTGTAAGTATGGATTCAAATAAAACGGATAATTATTCTATGGGAATTAAAATAGACGATAATGAAGTTTTCCTAGAAATAAAAGATAAGGATTTAAAAATATTTAATGGAGAAAAATGTGAATTTGAAATAGATTTTGTAAAGGAAAACTTATTTAATATAGAAGTGCCACAAATAGATAAAATAAACTCTAAAGAAATATCTAAACATGAAATGTGGCAAGAGTATAACTCAAGATGTATAGCTTGTGGAAGATGCAACTTTGTATGTCCAACATGTTCTTGTTTTACTATGCAAGATGTTTTTTACAAAGAAAATGAAAAAGTAGGTGAAAGAAGAAGAATATGGGCAGGATGTCAAGTTGACGGCTTTACAAGTATGGCTGGAGGGCATGAATTTAGAAAAACTAAGGGTGAAAGAATGAGATTTAAAACAATGCATAAAATATATGATTTCAATAAGAGATTTGGCTACAACATGTGTGTAGGGTGTGGAAGATGTGATGATGCTTGCCCTCAATATATATCATTTTCAAAATGTATAGAAAAAGTAAATGAAATAAGTAAGGAGAGAAAGTAATATGAATTCGTATATTCCAGTAGGAGCTAAGATAATAGATATAGTTAAACATACAGATATAGAGTGGACTTTTAGAGTAGAATGTAGTACTAAAGATGTACTTCCAGGAAAATTTTATGAGATATCAATACCTAAATATGGAGAAAGTCCAATATCTGTAAGTGGATATGGTGATAATTATATAGATTTTACAATAAGAAGTGTAGGAAAAGTAACTAATGAAATATTTAATTATAAAATAGGAGATAAATTCTTCATAAGAGGACCATATGGAAATGGTTTTGATATAAGTATATATGAAAATAGAGAAATAATAGTAGTTGCAGGAGGAAGTGGAATTGCACCAGTTAGAGGAATTGTAGAATATTTTTATAATAATCCTCAAAAATTCAAAAGCTTTAAATTAATAGCTGGATTTAGATCACCACAAGATATATTATTTAAAGATGATTTAAAAAGATGGGGTGAAAAATTAGATGTAATAGTTACTGTGGATAAAGGTGAAAACGATTATAAAGGTAATGTTGGTTTAGTTACAAAATATATACCAGATTTAGAAATAAAAGATGTAAATAATACATCAGCAATAGTAGTAGGTCCTCCTATGATGATGCATTTTACAGTAGGCGAATTTTTAAAAAGAGATTTGGCAGAAAATAATATATGGGTTTCTTATGAAAGAAAAATGTGTTGTGGAGTAGGTAAGTGTGGTCATTGTAAAATGGATGATACTTATATTTGCATAGATGGGCCTGTATTTGATTATTCTTATGCTAAAAATCTTATAGATTAGGAGGGAATGTTATGATAAGAGATTTAAATACTAAAAAGACAATGAAAAATGCTTATAGAATAACTAAAAATAGATACGAAACAGCATTAAGAGTTAGAATTCCTGGAGGATGTGTTGACTCTGAAAGTTTAATGATAGTATCAAAGATAGCAAATGAGTATGGAAATGGTCAAATACATATGACTACTAGACAAGGGTTTGAAATACTTGGTATAAAAATGGAAGATATGGAAAAGGTCAATAAGCTTGTCCAACCAATTATAGAAAAAATGGAAATAAATCAAGAAGAAAAGGATAAAGGATATTCTGCTGCAGGAACTAGAAATATAGCATCATGTATAGGAAATAAAGTATGCCCAAAAGCGCAATACAATACAACTGAGTTTGCAAAGAAAATAGAAAAAGCAGTATTTCCAAATGATTTACATGTAAAAATAGCTTTGACAGGATGTCCAAATGACTGTATAAAAGCAAGAACTCATGATTTTGGAATAATAGGAATGACTTTACCGCACTACGAAAGAGATAGATGTGTATCTTGTGGGGCTTGTGTTAAAAAGTGTAAGCAGTTATCAACAGGTGCATTACATGCAGAAAACTATAGGGTAATAAGAGACCACAGTAAATGTATAGGATGTGGAGAATGTGTACTTAATTGTCCTACAAATGCATGGAGTAGAGATCCTAAGAAATATTATAGATTAGCTATAATGGGAAGAAGCGGTAAGAAGAATCCAAGGTTAGCAGAAGATTTTTTAATATGGGCAGATGAAGAAAATATAATTAAGATAATACTAAATACTTATAAGTATGTAGAAAAATATATAGATAAAAGTTTACCAAAAGAACATATTGGATATATTGTTGACAGAACAGGATTTATGGAGTTTAAAAAATGGGCACTTGAGGGTGTAGAATTTGATGATATTACTATTATAAAGGATAATGTATACTGGAGTGGAATAAAATATTAAATAAATATAATGACAAAACAAAGTCATTACAATATTGTTAATATAGTATAAAATATATCCAATATTTGTTAGAATATAATAAACTAACAATATAATTGGAGGGGAAGGCATATGATTTCAAGAGCTGAATTAAAAAATAGTGCTAAAATGCAATTAAAGGGTCATTGGGGATTAGCAATATTAACATGTTTAATATATACTATAATAGTAGAAGGAACAGGTGTTGAATCAGGGACAGCTACATCTTGGTTAAATGAAAATATAGTTATTACTTTGAACATAATAGGATTAATATTTGCAGGTCCAATACAATTAGGATTTAGTAGATTTATATTAAATTTAGCAATAGATAATGAAAAAGCTAAATTTACAGATTTATTCTCTGGATTTAATGTTTTTATAAAATCTTTTGTAATAAATTTAATAATAACTATAGCTTCAGTAATAGGAACATTTTTATTTGTAATACCAGGTATTATAGTGATGTTAATGTTCTCACAATCATATTATATATTAGCAGAAAATCCAGAGTTATCAATAATGGATTGTTTAAAGAAAAGTGCAAATATGATGAAAGGCTTTAAGTGGGAATTGTTTATATTAGAACTAAGTTTTCTAGGTTGGGCTATATTATGTGTATTTACTTTAGGAATAGGGTTCTTATGGTATACACCATATTATTATACTACATTAGGGAATTTTTATTTAAATTTAAAATCTATTTCTAACGAAGATATCTTGTAAAAATAATACAATATTTATATATAAATAAAAAAATGTATACTTGTCAGAACTGGCAAGTATACATTTTTTTATTAAAAATATTATTATATTAATCTAATATATATTAATAAAAACTATCACCATTTATCCTAAAAATAAATACTATATAATTAGAAAGGGGGATTAGTAAAATGAATTTAAAAAGAATTGACGAAAATAAAGATTTACAAAGTTTAAGAGATAAATGTAAAAGATTTTTAAATTACCACGTTGTATTAATGATGGAAGATGGACAAGTATTTGATGGAATTATTGAGAGTGTAGATGAAGATGGTGTTACTGTATTAGTTGGGGAAGATGTAATTGTAGATGAAGATAATAATCAACTAAGACGTGGCAGACAATTTGGAAGACCTAGAAGATTTAGACGTTTTAGACGTAGAAGATTCCCACTTAATCTTTTACTTGCCCTATCATTATTACAATTTCCTTTTTAAAAATTAATCTTTAACTTAAAATAGGAGCTATCTCCAAGTAGAAATTTGCTCCTATTACTTATTCTTAAAATAAATTTACAATATATATAAATATAATTTTTTAACCTTTTTGGTCACTACTAACTTGAGGAGCAGATGCAAATACTCTAGAAGCAAGTCTACTAAATGGTAAGCTTTGAATCCAAACATATCCAGGACCTGTAAGAGTTGCAAAAAATAACCCTTCACCGCCAAATAAGCTATTTTTTATACCACCTATAAATTCTATATCATATTTTATATCTTTTGTCATAGCTACTAAGCATCCAGTATCAACTTTTAATTTTTCACCAGGCATTAATTCTTTTTTTATAATAGTACCGCCAGCATGAATAAAGCAAAGACCATCTCCTTCTAATTTTTGAAGGATAAATCCCTCACCTCCAAAAAATCCAACACCAAGTTTTTTTCTAAAATCTATTCCAATACTTACTCCCTTAGCAGCGCATAAAAATGAATCTTTTTGACATATTAGCTTACCGTTCATTTCAGATAAGTCAATTGGTATTATTTTACCAGGATATGGTGATGCAAAAGATACTTTTTTTCTATTGTTAGAAGTATTAGTAAATGACGTCATAAAAAGACTTTCACCAGTTAAAACTCTTTTAGCAGCACCAAATAGCTTAGAACCACCTTTTTTACTGCCATCTCCAAATATAGTTTCCATAGAAATGTGTTCATCCATCATCATCATAGAACCAGCTTCAGCTACTACACTTTCACCTTTATCTAACTCAATTTCAACAAATTGCATGTCATGTCCATGTAGTTTATAATCTATTTCATGAGAATTCATAAAATATCCCTCCTTATGTATTTAATTATAATCTAATTATATATAAAGTATTATAAAAATTTAAAAGATATAGTTATTTTATAGAAAACTTTTTATACATTATATAAAAATAATAGCTAAAAATAGGCATAAATATGAGAATTTCAAGAAAGATTTTTTCATTGTGATATAATTATGTAAAGATATAGGATAACAATTTTATCAAGGGGGAAACAAATGGGGAATGTATCAATTAGGGAATGTAATGATTATGGATATGAAAGTGTAAAACATGCAATAAGTAAAAATTTAGAAGATTTAGGTGGGTTAGAAAAGTATATAAAACCAAATAGCAAAGTACTAATAAAGCCAAATTTGCTAATGAAAAAAAGTCCTAAAGAAGCAACAACTACTCATCCAATGGTAGTTAAAGTTGTGTGTGAAATGTTACTTAAGTTAAATTGTAAAATAATAATAGGAGATAGCCCAGGTGGTCCGTATACAGTACCTTCATTAAAAAGTATATATAAGTCAACTGGTATGAAAGATATAGCGGATGAACTAGGTGTAGAACTAAATTATGATATAAGTGAAATTAAGGTAGAAAATAAAAATGCTAAAGCTTTAAAATACATGAATATTATAACTCCAATAACTAAAGTAGATCATATAATAAATATATGTAAATTAAAAACTCATGGAATGGCAACATTTACAGGTGGAGTTAAAAATTTATATGGCTCTATAGCAGGACTTCAAAAAGCAGAAATACATTATAGATTTCCAAATGAAGAAAGATTTTGTGAAGATGTATTATTAGATATATGTTCTTATGTAAACCCAAGTTTGACTATTATGGATGGAATT
Organism: Romboutsia hominis; assembly: GCF_900002575.1. Taxonomy (NCBI): domain Bacteria; kingdom Bacillati; phylum Bacillota; class Clostridia; order Peptostreptococcales; family Peptostreptococcaceae; genus Romboutsia; species Romboutsia hominis. The sequence continues at coordinate 1,162,980 of NZ_LN650648.1, forward strand.
GTAGGCATGGAAGGAGAAGGGCCTTCAGCTGGAACACCAAGAAAAATTGGCATAACATTAGCATCGCCTAGTCCTTATATGATAGATATAGTAGCATGTAAAGTTATAAATCTAGATATAAATAAAGTACCTACTATAAGAGGGAGTATAAAAAGAGAATATATAAAAAAAGACTTAAGTGATATATCTATAGTGGGTGATAACATAGAAAGATTTATAATAAAAGATTTTAAGATACCTAAAACTAGTAAAGATTTTAGGCTGTTATCATCAACTATGCCTAAATTTATACACGAGCCACTTACAAGGATGATAACTCCAAAGCCTTTTGTATCACATAAAGATTGTATAAAATGTAAAAAATGTATAGAAGTATGTCCGGCCAAGGTTATTACTTTAAATAATAAAATAGAAATAGACCTAAATAAATGTATAAGATGTTTTTGTTGCCATGAATTATGTCCTAAAAAAGCTATAGATATAAAGAGAAGTATAATATTTAAATTAATAAAGTAGATTATATAAATATTCGTATAATAATTATTATTTAATATCTAATTTAAAATTTTCTACTATAATATATGAGTTTTTTTAGAAAAAATATATTTAAAGGTGAACTATAAAAAAAAAATTTAGTATAAAATTCGTAAAACTATTTAAAATATACACAACTTAATGTATAATATAGTAAATTTAGTTATACATTAATCAGCTAAAGGGGAGATAAATATGATACTTATAAGAAATGGAAGACTAATAGACCCAAAAACAAAAAGAGATGAAGTAGTAGATATACTTATAAAAGATAATAAAATAGAAAAAATAGGGAATATAGATGAAAATGATGTTGATAGAATAATAGATGCTAAAGGATGTATAGTATCACCTGGGCTTATAGATGTACACGTTCATTTTAGAGATCCAGGATTTACTCATAAAGAAGATATATTAACAGGTTCAGCTTCAGCAGCTAAGGGAGGATTTACAACAGTTGTATGTATGGCAAATACTAATCCTATAGTTGATAATGAAGAAACTTTAGATTATATAAATGAAAAAGCTAAACTATCATCAATAAATGTATTACAAGCAAGTGCAATAACTAAAGGATTTAAAGGTAAAGAAATAGTTGATATGGATAAAATGATTAAAGCTGGTGCTGTAGGCTTTACTGATGATGGACTACCTATAATGGATAGTGATATTATACTTAAGGCTATGAACATGGCGAAGGAGAGAAACGTTCCTCTTAGTTTTCATGAAGAGGATCCATCGCTTATAACTTGTGCTGGTATAAATGATGGCAAAATATCTAAACAAATGGGAATATTGGGTGCGCCAAATGTTGCTGAAGATGTTATGGTTAGTCGTGATTGTATGTTAGCTTTAAAAAGTGGGGCAAAAGTTAATATACAACATATAAGTTCTAAAAATTCAGTAGAAATGGTAAGATTTATAAAAAAGTTAGGTGCTAATGTATACGCAGAAGCAACACCACATCATTTTACACTAACTGAAGATGATGTATTAACTTATGGTACTAATGCTAAAATGAATCCACCACTTAGAACATTAGAAGATAAGATGGCAATAATTGAAGGTTTAAAGGACGATACAATTGAAATAATAGCAACAGATCATGCACCTCATACATATGAAGAGAAAAATGTAGAATTTACGAAAGCACCAAGTGGTATAATAGGTCTTGAAACTGCACTTTCTCTTGGTATAACTAGCTTAGTTAAAAACAATCATTTAAATATGATGAAGTTAATAGAGAAAATGACTATAAATCCAGCTAGATTATACAATCTAGAAAGTGGGAGCATAGAAGAAGGGAAAGTTGCTGATATAGTTATATTTGATGAAAACGAAGAGTTTGTAGTAGATAAATTTGTATCAAAATGTGAAAATACTCCATTTAAAGGACATAAATTATTTGGTAAAGTAAAATATACTATATGTGGCGGTAAGGCCGTATTTGAAGAGAAAAAATAAAATTATAAAGGACTATATTAAAAATATAGTCCTTTATAATTTTATTAATATATTTAGTAAACCTTAAATTTTAATATAACTTTAAATAAATCTCCATCTATATCAAGCTTAAGACTACCACCTTGAAGATCCACTAAATTGCTACAAATAGATAATCCTAATCCACTTCCAGAAGTATTTCTAGAAACATCACCACGGACAAATCGCTCTAATAGTTCATCGGAAGAAATATTTAATCTATGATTAGATATATTTTTCATAGTAATAAATATATAGTCATCTTTAACATTAATATCTATATATACACGAGTATTAGCTAAAGAATATTTAGTAATATTAGTTATAAGATTTTCAAAAACCCTAAACATTCTTTTACCATCTATATTGGTAAATACAGGATAATCAGGCGTATCTATTATAAAATCTAGCTTAGAAGACTCTATTTTATCTTCTAGTTCAACGATACTTTGAATTAGAAGTTCCTTTATATCAGTTTTTTTTAGATTAATTTCTATATCACCACTACTTATTTTAGATGCTTCAAATATGTCCTCAACTAAATCTTTAAGTCTAGTAGCTTTTTTATCTAGGATATTTATATAATCTTTAGTAGTTTTAGAATCTAATTCGTTATTTTTAAGTATATCTATATAGCTAACTATAGAAGTAAGTGGTGTTTTTAAGTCATGACTTACATTAGTTATAAGCTCTGTTTTCATTTTTTCACTTTTTAGTTGCTCATTAAGAGACTTTTCAAGTCCTAAGCTTATATTATTTATACTGCTTGCAATAGATGATATTTCATCATTACCAATTACCTTTAATTTATGGCTTAAGTCACCATTTTCTATAGTTTTTATATTTTTAGATATATATTCAATATATTTTGTTTTTTTAGTTAATAATTTGTATATATAAGAGTAAGGTATAATACTAAATAGAGAAAATAGCATAGCATAAATCATTGCAAAAATAGAAAAATAGCTTATAACTGATAAAAATATAAACATAATTATAAACTGTATTATTATAGATATTACTAATATACTAGCTATTTTATTGTTTATCGTTTTTTTATTTTGTTTATCTAAAAAATCCTTAATCATAGAAAGTACTATTAATCTAGATAATAAATTATTAGATGATAATTTAAAACTTTTATAAGCTATATAAGTAGTTGTAAGGATTAAAAAATCACATACTATAAGTGAATTATCAAAAAAATCTGGTGCAGATGACCAAGTATGAAATCTTATAAAGAATATAAAACCTATTATAAATAAAAATACTTCAATAGAAACATTTGAAGTTAGATTTATAAAAGAGTCAAATATTTTTATATTAGATTTTTTAGTTATGTTATAAACTACAATACAACCTATAGATATAGCTAAAGAAACTATAGTAACTATCACTTCAATACTTAAAATACTCCGATTATCTAAATGTATTACATTTCCAAAGAATATATATCTTGCTATTGGAGAATATTCATATATGTTATGAAAGCTAAATGCTAAATTAAATAGTGATTCAAAACATATAGACATAGATAAAAATAAAATTAGTAAAGAAGCTACCTTTAATTTTGAGTCTTCTATATTAATAGATTTATTTAATGTCTTCAATTTTATATCCAATTCCCCACACCACCTTTAAATATTTTGGTTCTTTAGGATTTATCTCTATTTTTTCTCTTATCCTTCTAACATGAACAGCAACGGTTTTTTCACAGTTATAAGCTATATCATCCCAAGCATTTTCATATATTTCTGTAGATGAAAATACGATTCCCTTATTTAAAAGTAAAAATTCAAGTATCCTGTACTCAATAGGAGTTACTTTAATAACTTCTCCATCTAAGCTAACTACCTTAGTATCTTTATTTAAACTAAGACCACCACTTTTCAATACGTTAGAATCGTTAATATTCTTATTACTAGAGTTATTATTTAAGTTAATAAATCTTCTTAATTGAGATTTAATACGAGCAATGAGTTCTAGTGGATTAAATGGCTTTGTAACATAATCATCAGCCCCTATATTGAGACCTAAAATTTTATCAATATCTTGATTTTTAGCAGATAAAAGTATTATAGGAATATTATTATTTTCTCTTATTTTTAAAGTCGCTTTAAGACCATCAAGATTTGGCATCATCACATCCATAATAACTAAATCTACATTATTATCTATTAAAGTTTCAATAGCATCAATTCCATCATAAGCTTTTAATACATTAAAACCCTCAGGTTTTAAATAAAATTCTATCGCATCAACTATTTCTTTATCATCATCAACTATTAATATATTTTCATTCATTTTATCACTCCCTTAAAACAATTATATCATACAACTAAAAAACATATTTTAACAATAAATTATAGATTTATTAAGAATTTATAAACCAATGTATTAATTATTACAAAATTATTAAGAAATTTATACTATTAACACAAGCATAGTAAACATATAAATATCTATGATATACTATAATTAGAAAGCATAATGAGGGGGATGTTATGAAAAAAAGGGTTATATTAGGAGTAGTAGCAGGAGTATTAGCACTAACTAGCATAGGATTTGGGAAAAAGGAAAATATTGAGGTAAATGTACTTGGAACAACAGATTTACATGGGATAGTAAGTAAGGATTTAGAAAAATATGTAAATGAACAAAGAAAAAAGGATGAAAATTTGATATTAGTAGATAGTGGAGATTTTTTTGATATGCAAACTCCAGAAATGAACTCATGGTTTAAAAAAAATAGTGTAATAGTTGAAGAAAATGGGTTTCCTATTCTACGATTTAAAGATGGTGAAATAGAAGGAGTTGCTCCAATAGTAACTAATATGGGAAAATTAAAATATGATGCTGTGATTCTTGGAAATCATGAGTTTGTATCCAATAATAAAAGTCGTTTAGATACATTAATAAATGATTTTAAAGATAATAATATGGAAATATTATCTGCAAACACATATAAAAGTAATAATGAAAACTATACAAAGCCATACATAATAAAAAATATTAATACAAAATATGGAGACTTAAAAATAGGAATATTAGGACTAACCATAAAAGAAGTAGGAGAATCAAAAGAATGGGATGGAGAAAAATTGGTTCCTACTAAATCAAGAGAATTAAAAGATCAAGATGGATATGAGGGTAAATTATATATGAATGATTTAGTAGAAGATGCTAAAAAATGGGTACCTAAAATGAAAAAAGATGGGGCTGATATAATAATAAGTGTGGTTCATAGTGGGGAAGAACCTAAAAAGCCCAAAAATCCAGGAAATAAAATAAAAGAATTAGCAAGAGAAACTAGTGATATAGATGTTATATTTGCAGGGCATACTCATAAGACAATAGATGAAAATAAATACACTAACAAAGATGGTAAAGAAGTAATAGTAACTCAAGGTGGAAAACATTCAGAGGCAATAGCTCATTCTAAACTCCAATTAGAGAAAGTAAAAGATGGTTGGAAAGTAATAGAAAAAAGTAGTGAAGTTATATCTTTCAAATAAAAAATAATTTGGATTAATAAGGTTAAGTATTGATTATTTTAATAAACTTAATTTCATATAAAGTAAAAATATATTCAATTTATATAATAAGAAAAACTGTATTGTAATTAAAATATTAAAAGAAGTGAACTATTATAATAATTCACTTCTTTTAATATTTTTATATTTTCAATTTCTTATATTTGGTCTATAAAAAATCTTTTATACCAAACTAAGAAAGTATATATAGTATATATTTTACGAGCATTATTAGTTTTGCCATTAAAGTGGTCATCTAAAAGTTTCACTATTTCATTAGTATCAAAAAATTCATTAGCATAATCACTTGTAAAACTTTCCTTTATTGTATTATAATATCTTTCCTCTTTAAACCAATGTCTTATAGGTACAGGGAATCCTTTTTTCTCTCTTTTAGCCCAAGCATCAGGAAGCTTATTTTTAGCAGCTTCTCTTAAAGCAAGTTTTGTAGTACCATTATTAACTCTATATTTTGGAGGGATAGTTTCTCCTACTTTCATAACTTCAACATCTAAAAATGGAACTCTTAGTTCTAGAGAATGAGCCATACTCATTTTATCAGCTTTAAGTAATATATCTCCTGCTAACCATAATTTTAAGTCAAGATATTGTTTTTTAGTTAAGTCATCCATATGTGAAACTTTATCATATATAGGTTTAGTTATATCTTTTATAGAAGGAGCATTTTTATAGTTTGGCTTTAATATAGAATTAGCCTCTTTTTCTTCAAATATAAAAGCTTGTCCTATAAAGTAATCTTCAACTTTAGAACCACCTCTAATTATTGTTGTTCTACCTTTAAAATAAGGTAGTTTTTTTGCAGTCATTGCTAATGGTTTTCTTATGAAAGAAGGAAGTTTTTTATATTTTTTTAATCTATCATCATCATCATACCATTCATATCCTCCAAAAATTTCATCAGCACCTTCGCCAGATAATACAACAGTAACATGTTCTCTAGCAAGTTTTGATAAGAAGTATAGTGGTATGCATGATGGATTTGATTGAGGTTCATCCATATGATACAAAATAGTTGATAAGTTTTCAAAACATTCTTCTGAAGTTAGTAGCTTTTGTATATTTTTAATTTCTAACATGTCAGATAGATCTTTAGCTAGTCCAGACTCATTAAAATTGTCTTCTTCAAAACCAACAGAGAAAGTTTTAGCAGGCATTAAAGATGCAGTTATATAACTAGAATCAACACCACCAGATAAAAAACTACCAACAGGTACTTCACTGTTTTTATGAATATCAACAGATTCAGCTACAACATTTTCTATTCTTTTAATACTTTCATCAAGTGAAATTTCTTCATTTTTAAATTCTACATCAAAGTACTCTCTTATTTTCAATTCACCATTTTTATAAATCATATAATGTCCTGGCTTTAATTTATAAACTCCTTTAAAGAAAGTTTCATCAAGTACTGAGTATTGAAAAGTTAAATAAGGTTTTAGAGCCTCTTTATTGACTTCTTTTTTGAAATCCTTATAAGCTAAAAAACTTTTAATCTCTGAACCAAATAATAATTTATCATTATCGATTCTAGAGTAGTAAAAAGGTTTTATACCAAAAGGGTCCCTTGCAGCAAAAAGGGTTTTAGCTTTTTTATCCCATATAGAAAAAGCAAACATACCTCTTAGTTTTTTTACCATAAATTTTCCGAACTCTTCATATGCATGTATTAAAACTTCACTATCCGTTTGAGTTTTAAATATATGACCTTTTTCAATTAGTTCATCACGTAATTCTTTATAATTATAAATTTCACCATTAAATACTAATACTAAACTATTATCTTCATTATATAAAGGTTGTAACCCATTATCAACTCCGATTATACTAAGTCTTCTAAATCCAAGGGCTATATCTTCGTTAATAAAAGTTCCCATTTCATCAGGACCCCTGTGAACAATAGCTTCTAGCATATTATTTAATATATTTTCTTTATCTGAATTTTTATCAATAAATCCTACAAATCCGCACATAAACCTTACACCTCTAATTATTATCTATATTAAACTAATTTTTTATATCTTTTTAACATATATAAATTTTACAAAACTTATATAGCAATGGTGTGTCAATGATGTGTCAGTTTTGTGTCAAAATTTATCATTTAAGGTAAAAATAAGTTGTTAAAATATAGTAAGATATATATATACAAAAAATATAACCATAAATCCTATTCATGTTACAAAATTGTTTCATTCATGTAACATACATAATATATAAATAGTTTATAGTTAAATATATAATAGGTAGGTAGAATTATTTAAAAGAAAGAAGTGAAGTATCTATGGAAAAAATACTAATAGTTGAAGATGAAGAAAATATATCAGATTTACTGGCATATTCTTTGGGAAAAGAAGGATACAAAACAGAAGTAGCAGAAAATGGGAAAAAGGCTTTTGAGCTTATAGAAAGTTTTAATCCAGATTTAATAATGCTAGATTTAATGCTTCCAGATATAAGTGGATTAGATATATGTAAAAAAGTTACAACTACATATTCAACGCCTATTATAATGTTGACGGCAAAATCAGATACAATAGATAAAATACTAGGGATAGAATTAGGTGCTGATGATTATATAACAAAGCCCTTCAATGTAAGAGAGGTTATAGCAAGAGTAAAGTCTATATTTAGGAGAATAGATTTGCTATCAAAATCTATTAAAAGCGAAGAAGATAAAATAAAGCTACAAAATGGATTAGAAATAAATAAAAGTGAGATGAGAGTAAAAAATGATAAAGATGAAGCAATTCATTTAACTAGTAAAGAATATGAGTTACTACTTTATTTTATAAATAATAAAAATAAAGTATTGACGAGAAATCAGCTCTTAGAAAATATATGGGGGATAAACTTTGAATGTGAAACAAGAACAGTAGATACTCATGTTCAAAGGCTTAGAAAAAAATTAAAAGAATATAACTGTATTGAAACTGTAATAGGAACAGGATACAAACTAAATGATAAGAGTAGGTAAATATGAAAAAATCTATAACTAATAAAATAATGCTATTTTTCTTAGGAATAATATTTTTTGTAATATATTCCATAGTAACATATAGCAATTCAGTACTCAAAAATAACAATGAATTTATAATTGATAAAGAGATAAAAGAAAAATCTAAAAGCATTGACTTATACCTAAAAGAGTATTTTGAATTTAATAGACTAAACCTTAATAATATATCTTTTAGAGCGGCTTCTAGTAACATATCAAAGGATTTAAGCTACAGACTAGAAAGTATGGTATATATATATGATAGTGAAGGTAAGCTAGTATATCCAAGAACCAAAAATTCTCAAAAGTTAGAGAAAACGCAAGATTTAGATGAGGCTATAGATCAAAAGGTATCTTACACTATAAAGCATAGTAATTCTAAAACCAATGTATATTCATCATATCCAATACTACATGATGATAAGTTAATAGGAATTATAAGGTATAAAAGTGATTACACATATTTATATAATCAAAGTAAATCTTTTATAGAAAAGATAGCTTATTTTTCTATAGGCGTATTTTTTATAAGTATACTAATAGCATACATTATATCTAAAAAGATAACTAAGCCTATAATAACTTTAGCTAATAAAACTAAAGAGATAGCAAGTGGTAATTTTGATATAGATATAGATATTAATTCAGATGATGAACTAGGTCGTTTAAGCTTAGATTTTGAAACCATGGCAAAAAAAATAAAACATCAAATTAAGATAATAGAAAAAGATAGAGATGATTTAATTGAATTATCAAAAAAACAAAAGAGATTTTTTGATAATGTAACCCATGAACTTAAAACACCAATGACCACTATAATAGGATATAGTGAAGTTTTAAAGGATAATCAGTTTACAGATGAAAAATTTTTTAATAAAGGTATAGATAGAATTATATCAGAGGCTAATAGGTTAAATAGAATGATAGTTCAATTAATAGAAATATCTAGAAATTCTAAAAAAGATTTTGACTATGAACTTAAAAAAATAAATGTATCAAAAATCATAATAAGTATTTGTGAGGACATGATACACAAGTCTCAAAAATATAATATGAAAATAGATGTAGATGTTAAGGAAAATTTAAAAATAATTGGAAATGAAGATAAGATAAAGGAAATATTAATAAATCTATTAGATAATGCTATTAAATATGGAAAAATAAATACAACCATATATGTAAAAGCAGAGGTTAATGATGGATATATAAATATAAAAGTAGTTGATAGTGGTGAAGGAATTTGTGAGAGTGAACTAGAAAATATATTATCACCATTTTATAGAGTATCTAAAAGTGATACTAGAGAGATTGGTAGTACAGGTTTAGGTCTTGCTATTGTAAAATCTATAGTTGAAAGTTATAACGGCATTATTGAAATACAAAGCGAAGTAAACAAAGGAACCATGGTTTTAGTTAAATTGCCTACAATAAGTTAAGGAGGAGACATGAAAAATTTTAATATCTTTAAAAAAGAGAAAAGTAATTTAATAGTTTTGTTTTGTATTGTAGGTATACTTTCTATGATAATATACTTTGGTATAAATAAAGATAAGGAATACACTAAAAATGTAAATTTAAGTTCTAGTAAATATATATATAATGAGAATAAATTAAAAAAAAAGGATGAACCTATAAAGCTTAACTCAGTAATATCTTTAAGTAGAAATGTATTATCCATGAAGATTTTAGATAATAATATATTACTATTTGAATCAGAAAAGGGCAAAACTGATATAGTATCTATAGATATTAAAAGCAAAGAAAAAAAATTAATAAATAGCAGTAGTGCTGGAAAAGTTATGTACTATGGTTATAGAAGTATATCTCCAAATGGAGAAGTACTTCTATGCATACAAGATTATAAAAATAAACCAGTAACTAGTATATTAAACTTAAAAGAAAATAGTTCTAAGATATTAGAAAGTAGGCCTATTACAATATTAAGCTGGGTTTTAGATAGTAGTGGATTTATATATACTATAGATAATAGCTTAATTTATTATGATATAATCAATGGAACTAAAAGAGAGATATATAAATTTAAAGATGATGAGTTTATACATAAAGTCGAATTTTCTAGTGATGGAACAAAGTTATATATGTTTATGGAAAAGCTATTGAAAAATAATCATACAAAAAGTATTTTGCTAGAATATGATTTAAAAATGAATAAGTCAACTATTAAAATAAATAGCAATAATATTATAGATATGGAAGTATTCAATAATGGAAGTATATTAACTTTAGAACATAGAGATGGAATAAATAGAATATATATAAATACTAAAAATAAATCTGAAGAACTAGATATAAAAAATGTAGAATCAATTTATTTAAATAACAATAGAAGTAAACTTGTGATAATAACTACAAATAACAATTATGAGATGGAAATAGGAATATATGATGTTAAAAATAGAAGTGAAAATACTAAATTAAGTAAGGTAGGAAATATAAGTGGAATAACAAGGATAGGTTCTATAAGTATAAATAATGAAAATCAACTTGCTTATTTAGTTAGGGATAAACTACAAAATTTAAGATTATATATTTATGATATATAAATAAAACTAAAAATAAATTATATAAAATTTAAAAAATATTATAGAAATAAGCTACATAGTTAACTAAAATTATCTTATAAAGAAAGCTTAAGGGGAAGATAATATGAAATCCATAAAAATATGTATAGGAAGTGCTTGCCACTTAAAAGGATCATATGAAGTTATAGAGGCATTTAAAAAACTAATAAAGGAAAATAACTTAGAACAAGAGATAGAATTATGCGCATCTTTTTGTATAGGAAATTGTAAAGAAGCAGTATCAGTTATGAGATGGGACGGAGTAGTATTTTCTGTTGATAAAGAAAATGCAAAAGATATATTTGAGCGTGAGTTTAAGATATAAAATTAACTATCAGGGGGAATAGACTATGTGGTTTATGAGCTTTTCCAAAGCAAATTGTAAAAATTGCTATGCATGTATAAGAACTTGCTTTGTACATGCTATAAAAGTAAAAGAAGAACAAGCACATATTATAAAGGAGAGATGTATAATATGTGGTAAATGTTTTAAAGCTTGTCCACAAAATGCCAAGCTTATAAAATCAGAAGTATCTATGATAAAGCACTACAATAAAATGGGGAAAACTGTAGTTGCATCACTTGCACCAAGCTTTAGCGCAATATATGGCAAAAATAGCTTAAAAATTCCAACAGCACTAAAAAAGTTAGGATTTAATTATGTAAAAGAAGCTGTAGAGGTTACTGATTTAGTATTAGATGAATACATAAAATATGCAAATAAAGAAAATGATGATGTGTATATAACAAGCTTTTGCCCATCTATAAATAATCTAATCCAAAAACACTATCCTGAACTAACTAAAAATATAATACCTGTAACATCACCGTCAATACTACATGGAAGAATACTAAAAGAAAAATATCCAGATTCTAAAGTGGTTTTTATAGGTCCATGCTTATCTAAAAAAACTGACGCACACGATGAAAAATCTATAAATTCTGTTATAACTTTTGAAGAATTAGATAAGTGGTTTAAAGAGGAGAATATAGATTTAGAAAGTCTAGAGGATGGAGAATTTAAATATATAGAAGAAGAAAAAAGAATGTTGCCTATAATAGGAAGCATAACAGATAAAATAAAAAGTCAGAAACCAAAAAGAACTATAATACAAGTGGATGGAGTTAGAGAGTGTATAGAGGTTTTAGATGAAATAAAAAAAGGAAAATTTAAAAATACTTTATTTGAAATGACTGCTTGTAGACATGGTTGTATTGGTGGATCTGGTATGCCTGAGGACAATAATAGTGTTTATGAAAAAAAAGAAAATATAAAAGAATTTTCAAAATACTTAGATGAAAATAAGAGCTTAATAATTGAAAATGACACTTCAAAAAATAAAAACATAAATATATCAATTTATAAAGAATTCCCAGCAAAAGATTATAAATTAAAACAACCAAGTGAAAATGAACTTAAGGAAATATTAAAAGATATGGGAAAATACGATAAAAGTGATGAGCTAAACTGCGGTGGATGTGGATATCATTCTTGTAGGGAAAAAGCAATAGCAGTATATAATAATATGGCTGAAATAAATATGTGTTTACCATTTATGAGGGAAAAAGCAGAAAATCTAACTAGTACTATATTTGAGATGACACCAAATATGATAGCCGTAGTAAATAAAGAATTAGAAATAGCTAGATTAAATCCAGCGGCAGAACATTTTTTTAATATGTCTAGCAATAAAGCTAAGAATATTCCTATAGGAATGTTTCTAGAAGAAGAAAAATTTAAAAATGTAAAAACAAGTAAGAAAAATATATACAAAGAAAGGATAATACTAAAAGAAAGTAACTCAACTATAATTCAAAGTATAATATGGTTAGATAAAAATCAGGTATTGCTTTGGATAGGAGACGATATAACAGAGGATGAAAAACTAAAAAATAAAATAAAAAGTATGAAAATAGATGCTGTTAATATGGCTCAAGATGTTATAGACAAACAAATGATAGTAGCACAAGAAATAGCAAGTCTTCTTGGAGAAACAACGGCTCAAACTAAGGTTACACTAACAAATCTTAAACAGCTTATAAAAGAAGAGGAGAATTTATAATGGATTTTTTTATAGATTTTGCTAGTAGTAGCTTAAATAAATATGGTGAAGAATTATGTGGCGATAAAGTTGAGTTTTATAATGATGAAGAGATGTTTATCGCAGTGCTATCAGATGGACTTGGAAGTGGAGTTAAAGCAAATATATTAGCAACTTTAACATCTAAAATAGCTATAACTATGCTAAAAGAAGGAGTTAAAATAGAAGAGGTTGTAGATACAATAGTAAAAACCTTACCAGTATGCTCAGAGCGTAATTTGGCATATTCAACTTTTACAATAGTTAAAATAGCAAAAGATAATATTGCCTATATTGCAGAGTTTGACAATCCTAGTATATTTTTTTTAAGTGATAGAGAAATCAAAAAAATAGAATGGAGTACTATTGATATAGGTGGACGCAAGGTAAAAGAAAGTCAGTTTAAAGTTCATGAAAAAGATACTTTAGTATTTGTCAGCGATGGAGTCATACATGCTGGAGTTGGAACTATCCTAAATTTAGGGTGGCAGTGGGAAAATGTAGATGAATACTTAAAGAAAAATATAAATAAATCTATGTCGGCTAAACAAGTAACTGATTTATTATTAGGCGCTTGCGATCAACTATATATGCAAAAGCCAGGGGATGACACAACGGTAGCTACTATAAAGGCCATAAGGCGTAAAAATGCAGTATTATTTTCAGGTCCTCCAATAGATAATGCTATAGATAGTAAAATAGTAGATACTATAATGAAGACTCATGGCAAAAAGATAGTATGTGGTGGTACTACTGCAAATATAGTAGCAAGAGAACTAGGTGTAGAACTAAAAACTAGTTTTGATATTTTTGATAAAAATATACCACCTATAGGTTATATAAAGGGGATTGACTTGGTAACAGAAGGTGTATTAACTATTAAGGAAACACTAAAAAAGCTTAAAAGAATAAAATATGAAACTAATTTAAACTTTTTATATAAAGAAGATGGTGCATCAAAATTAGCTAGAATGCTTTATGAGGATTGTACACATATAACTTTAATAGTTGGAAGGGCAATAAATCCAGCACACCAAAATCCTGATTTTCCAAATGAGCTAAGTATAAAGCTATATCTTATGAATGAACTTAAAAAAGAGCTAATAGCTTTGGGGAAAATAGTAGATATAAAATTTTACTAAAGGCACAGTTATGTGCCTTTAATTTATTATACAAGTATTTTAACATTTCATAATATAAGCGCATATAACATAAGTATTAGCCATTAAAAATTTTATAAAAATTTACGTACTTGAAATTAAAGTTTTATAGTAGTATAATTACTCCTTGATTATAAGAAAAGTAATTATAATTTTAATTAAAAAAATGATTACTGATTAAGTATTCATATCGGTATAATAGTTTAAACAAATATGAAATGAGGGATGAATTTGGAAACAAATATTACTAAAAGATTAATGATTAATAAGTTAATTTTACTTATTATCATAATAGCATTTGTAAATATGTTCTCTTTTTTATTTGGAACGGAAAATACCCTAACAGGGGTAACAGTAATAACAGGTGCATTAATGTTTAAGGATATAGATTTAGGATACAATGTCAAAGAATCTGTATTTATAACTATAGGATTATTTACTTTTATAGGAATAGTTACATATTTAACTAGTCAAGTTGGAATATTACTTGGGATATTAATAAACCTTATATCAGTATTTATGGTAATCTATATAACATCAGAAAATTTACAAACAAAAGTATTTTTACCATTTATTTTACTTTATGTATTCTTAGATGGAACACCTATTGATGAAACACAAGCTATTATGAGGGTAGTAGCATCTTTTATAGGTGGAGTTATAATGGCTTTAACACTTTATATAAGTCATTATAAAAAACAAATATCAAAAAAATCTATAAAAGAAGATTTATGTAAAGAAAATATAGATTTTTCTAGTGAAAGGTTTAGATTTGCAGTAAAAATGGCAATAGGTATAAGTATAGCAATACTTATAGGGAGGGTTTTAAATACTCAAAAGGCTATGTGGATTACTATAGCAGTAATGTCACTAACTCAACCACAACATGAAGATTCAAAACAGCGTATGAAAGAAAGACTTATAAGTACAATATTAGGAGCTATAGCTTTTGTTATATTATTTAAAGTATTGGTGCCAGAAAAATACTTTACTTTTGTAACCCTTAGCTTAGGATATATATATACATTCATATACGAATATAAAATAAAGATGTTTTTCGTAGCTATAAATGCTTTAGTGGCATCTATGTTTATATTTAATACGCCAACATCTATAGCATTAAGAATTGGATTTTTAACTATAGGAATATGTGTTGTATATATTATAAGTAAAGGTGAAGAGGTTATATCTAAAATAAAAGACAAAGAGCAATCAGCTATATTTGAATAATATAATAAAAATAATATCAATACTATATACAGAAAAGTTTAATCTGAATATAGTATTTTTGATTGGAATGAAATTATAAATTCTCTATTTTATGAAAGATTTGAGTAACAAATACAATTGAATTGAGAAAGAAGGTATATAAATTACAATAATTTATATACCTTCTTTATATTTAAAATCTTTTAGTTCTATAAAATCTGTATAAAAAATCTTTTTCTAAGGTTTTACTTAGAGTTGCACTTTCTTGAAAATTAATAAACCTTATTTCTAAAGAAGACCTATTAGTAGGAATAACTTTATGAATTAATTTTAGATTAACTATGTAACTTTTATGTGATTTGAAAAAATTTGGAGGTATTCTTTTTTCTAAATCATCAAAGTTCTCATAAAATTTTATAATATCGTGGTCTTTAGTATATAAGTTTATAGCTCTAGAATTCTTTTCAAACATAACTATATCATCAAAATTTAGCATATGTATTTGCTTTCTTATTTTATATACAAATAAGGTATCATCTATAAAATTTGTTTTAGCTAACTTATGAGAATTTATATGGTCAATAGCTATATTTACAGAATCAATTATTTTATCCCTAGTAAATGGCTTGACTATAAAATCAACAGGATGAACTTTAAAGCTTTCTAAGCTATAATCTGAAAAGCCAGTAACAAAAATTATATGAATATCTTTGTCAATAGAAGTTATTTCTTTAGCAGTTTCAATTCCATTTTTATAAGGCATATCAATATCAATTATAAGTAAATCTATTTTTTCAGATTTAATAAACTCTATAGCCTCAATTCCATTTTTAACTTTTTTTATATAATCTACATATCCAGATTCTTTTAATATATTTTCTATATCATCTCTTATAGCTTTATCATCATCACATATTAAAACTTTTATCATATAAATCTCCTAGTTAATTATATTTGGGTATTAGTATAGTAAATTCTGTTAAAAAATCATCACTATTTGCAAATATATAATACCCATATTTATCTAATATATTTTTTACTAAATAAAGACCATAACCTCTATCTGTACCATCTTTAGTAGAGTAGCCTTCTAAAAATATTGCATCAGTGTTATATATTTTAGGGCCGTTGTTTTTTATAGATATAACATATTGAAATTCATCTTCATAGACAAATAGTTTGATGTATTTATTATCTTTAGATATTGTAGATAATGAATCAATTGCATTATCTATTATATTAAGAAGTACAGAGCTCATTTCATTAGGCTCTATAATTAGATTGTCTATAAAATCTTGTATATAAACATCAAAAGTTATATTTTTCATAAGACATTCTTCATATTTTAATGAAGCTATAGCATCAAGGTAAGATACTTTACCATATCTTGAAGTTTTACTTCTAAAGTTATTAGATATATTTGTTATATATTCTTTAGCATCATTAGTAAGCCCAGTATTTAATAAAGAATATACTACTTGAAGATGCTTTAGATAATCATGTTTTTGACTTCGAAGTTTTGCAATAATATTATCTTTATGCTCTATTTTATTATTTGAAGCATTTAGATTTTTTTCTTTAATAATATTATCATCTACTAACTTGATAAATTTATTTCCAATATATATACAAATAATTATTAAAACAAAAGATAATGAAGTTTTAATAATGCCCCTTAAAAAATAATCATTTATAACCTCAAACAATATGTGTTTATATAAAATATTAAATAATAAAAATGTTATAAATGATACAAAAAATGATAACAAAGACTTTTTATTTAAAGAAAGTTTCCTATAAAATTCATATCTATTAAATAAAAGGCTAGTACCTATAAACAAAAGAAGTATGTATACAGGTAAGATATAAATATTATTCATAATTCCCCCTAAGTTTTCGATTCTTTAATTAAATTATAACATTTATAAAAAAATATGTAAAAAGTGGAAATTTGCAAACAAAGGTTTTAAACTTGAATATAGATATATGAATTTGTACACAAAACCATTAAAAACTTGAAAAAATGCAGTTTGATACATTTTTTTAAAGAAGCTATAATCAAATTAATCAAAAGGAAGGAAGTGGTGAATATGAAAAATGATTTGGAGATAGTTTTTAAATATATAAAAAGCTACAAATCAAGGTCATTGGCTATAGTACTTAGTGTAGTACTTGCTAGTGCATTAATAGTAGGCGTTGGGACATTATCAAGAAGCGCACAACAAGCAGACTTGGATAGATTAAAAAGAGAAACTGGAAAGTATCATGCATATTTTAAAGATATAAACAAAGACCAACTTAAAACTGTTAAAAATGGAAGAGACATAAAAGATTTAGGCATAACATCTTATTATGCATCCAGTGATGTTGGTGAAAAACTACCTATAAATATACTTTATTCAGATAAAAATTATTTAAATAGTGATACTGAACTTTTAAAAGGAAGATTTCCAAAGGGAAATAATGAAGTAGTAGTAGAAGAGTGGATTTTAAATAGTATGGGGCTTGAGCCCAAACTAAATCAAGAAATAACTTTTAAATTATACAATAAAGAAAAACCTGAAACTTTTAAGGTAGTTGGAATACTTAAAGATAGGTATAAAGATAAAAGTGTTGGAAGATGTGAAATGTTTTTAGGTTTAGATGAAAATAAACTTAATAACTTTACAGCTCATGTAGAATTTAATGAAAATAGTGATATAAGTAAAAACATATCAAATATAATAAAAGAAGCTAAAATAGATAAAGAAAAACAAGCTGGGATAAACTCTATGCTTGTAGATTCTGCAAGAAATAATGGAAGATTAGATTCAGAAAGCAAAAATACATCTATAGTACTTAGTTTATTTGCAGGACTTGTAATATATAGTATATACACTACATCAATATATCAAAGAATAAGAGAGTATGGAGTATTAAGAGCAATAGGAGCTACTAATTTAAAAGTATTTTTACTTATGTTATATGAGCTTTTAATATTAAGTGTAGTATCAATTCCTATAGGCATAATACTTGGAATTGGTGGAGCACAATTATTTAATAAATTTGCAGGGAATATAGAGTTTGAAGGACCAGTAAAGGAAACACCATTTGTTATACCAACACAAGTTATTTTACTATCTATAGTATGCATACTTTTAGTAATGTTTGTTATAAGTATACTAACTTATATAAAAATAAGAAGAATATCACCAATTGAAGCTATAAGAAGAAATTTTAATAAAGATAAAATCAAAAGAAGTAATTTTATAATATCAAGACTAAGTAAGAATATATCACCTACTAAAAATATATCTTTAAAAAATATATTTAGAAATAAAAAAGCATTTATAATGATTATGTTTTCTATGAGTATAGGTGGGATAATGATTATAAAAACTGATTATAGCTTAACGGGAAGCAAGGAAAGAAATGAAAATAATTACAAAAAATTATATTGGCAAGGAGATTTTATGCTAAGTGTCAATGGAAGTATTGATGAAGAAAATGGTTTAAAAGATGAAGATGTAAAAGACATAAAAAATATAAATGGTATTGATAAAGTTCAAACTGCTAAAATATTAAATAGTAGAATGCCAATTAAAAAAGACGATATTTTAAATATGAAATTTTATGAAAGCCAATCTAAGGGTGGTTATGTTGGAAAAGTACTAAATGGACTTTTAATAGAAGATAAAGAAAACAATGGATACCTATTAAAACAAAAATTAAAAGGCTATAATGATGAAATGCTAGATGAATTAAATAATCACATAGTAAGTGGTGAGATAAATAAAGAAAAAATGAAAAAAGAAAATTTAGCAGTAGTATATATTCCACATGCTTATGAACCTTATAAAGATTACAAGGATTATTATGATGTAGGAGATAGTACTTATGGAAAACCAATAGTTGATATAAAAGTAGGGGATACTGTAAAAGTAAAATATCCAAAAGGTAAAATAGATACACAAAAATATTGGCAAGGTAAAGATAACTATGAATATGATGAATATGAATTTAAAGTAGGAGCAATAGTTGATTATCCTTATGCAGATGATAGTATGTATAGTGGAGAAAATGGAGTAGACGTTATAATTAGTGATAATCAATTTAAAAATATAACTAATTTAGATAATTATGATTTAGTATATGCAACAATAAAAGATGGAGCAGACCATGAATCTATAAATAAACAATTAGGTAAAATAGGTAGTAAAGTGCCAGGAACTACTACTATAGACATGATTAAAGATAAAGAAGATGATGCTAAGATGAATGAGAAATTCTTAATATATAACTATGGTATAGTTGCTGTTCTATTTGTAATAAGTATGTTTAATATAATAAACAACGTAAGTTATAACCTAACATCAAGAACTAGCGAATTTGGAATGTTAAGAGCAGTTGGAATAAGTGATAAAGATTTTAAAAACATGATAGTATACGAAGGAATACTTTATGGTTTATTCTCAAGTGCTATAGTAATAGTGTTAGGTATACTACTTCAAATCAGAATGTATAAAAGACTTGGATTTGAAATTATAGGCATAGAGTTTGCTATTGACTATAAACTTTATCTACTTATAATAGCAGTTAATATAGTAATAGGATTACTTGCTACATATTTACCAGCAAGAAAAATAAAAGAAACTAATATAGTAGATGCTATAAATATTATAGAATAGAGGGATTTATTATGGTTATACTTGAAACTATTAATTTAGGTAAAATATATGGAAAAAAAGAAACAACTGTACATGCATTAAATGATGCTAATTTAAAGATAAACAAAGGGGAATTTGTTGCAATAGTAGGACCTAGTGGAAGCGGAAAAAGTACATTCCTACATTTAGTAGGAGGACTGGAAAGACCAAGTAGTGGAACTATAAAAGTAGATGGGAAAGATATATGTTGCTTAAGTGATAAGGAACTAGCAAAATATAGAAGACAAAAAGTTGGATTTGTATTTCAACAATACAATTTAATACCTGTACTTAACGTAGCTGAAAATATAGAATTGCCAGTAAAATTAGATAATAGAAAAGTTGATAAAGAATATATAAATGACTTAATGGATTTACTAGGAATTAGTGATAGAAAAACACATCTTCCTAATCAGTTATCAGGTGGACAACAACAGAGAGTAGCAATAGCTCGTGCACTATCATCAAAACCTAGTATAATACTTGCAGATGAACCAACAGGAAACTTAGATACTAAAACTACTGAGGAGGTTATGGAACTTCTTAAGACATCTATAAAAAAATATAATCAAACTCTTATAATGATAACTCATAATGAAAATATAGCTAAAAAAGCAGATAGAATAATATCTATAGTAGATGGTAATCTAAGTTTATCTGATAAAGAGTGTATATAATAAAAAATAACATAAGCCTAATATTAGGCTTATGTTATTTTTTTGACTTAAAACACTATTACATTACAAATTTGTAAGTATAATGTAATCTAAATCGATGGTACGTATTAACAAAAAATAATAAAATAATATCACAAATCAATACAGGAGGACATAAATGAAATTATTTAGTAATTTTACATTAAAAATTATGGCTATTATATTTATGGCTATGGATCATATTTATACTTATATGAATGGAGCATTAAACAATCAAGTACCTATATGGTTTGGATATTTAGGAAAGTTAGCTGCACCGATATTTTTCTATTTAATAGTTGAAGGTTTTTATCATACAAGAAGTAAAAGCAAATATATACAAAGACTTTTCTCAATGGCTGTATTAATGATAGGGGTAGATATAGTGTTTAAGATACCAAATAATATATTTTTATCATTAGGATTTGCAGTTTGTATGTTAAGCATGATAGAATATGCAAAATCAAGTACGGATAAATTTAGTATTCTAAATTGGAAAATTTTATTAGCTATTTTATTTGGAATAGCAGGATTTTTTACAGAAGCATCTTTATATGGAGTAGGTATGGTATTAATATTCTACTTATTAAGAGAAAAAAAGGTTTGTATGGTCTTAGCTTACATTGTGTTTAGTTTACTTGGACTAGTAACTATGATTGGACCTGATTTTATAGATGCTGCATTTTTATGGGATTACCAATGGATGATGGTATTTGCAATAATTCCAATACTTATGTACAATGGAAAATTAGGAATATCTAATAAGTTTATAAAATGGATGTTTTATTGGTTCTATCCAGTTCACTTAATTGTAATAGTATCATTAGCAAAGATAATAAGCATGTAATAATAAAAAAGGGAGTGTCTTTTAAAGACGCTCCTTTTTTATTATTTAAACATCGTTATTATTTAGTTAGTATGAAATATACGTTAAATTAAAGTATTTATTTATATATAGCTTTAATAGGATCTAATCTAGATGCTTTAAAAGCTGGTACTATACCAAAAATAACTCCTGTTACAATAGTAGCAATAAAGGCATAGAATAAGCTATTTATATTAACTATAGCTTTAAATGGTAGGTAACTAGATGCATAGTTTACAACTATAAATCCTATTATTATACCAAGTATACCACCTAAAACTGTTATAAATACAGATTCTGTTAAAAACTGTAACATTATATCTCGAGGTTTAGCTCCTATAGCACGTCTTATACCGATTTCTCTTTGACGTTCCATTACTGATATATACATAATATTCATAACCCCAACACCACCAACAAACATAGAAATAGCAGTGATTACAGTTATAAACATATTTATATTATTTACCATAGATTCAAGTGCTTTAGTTTGTTCACTAGGATCATGAACTTGATAAGTTCCTTCTATATCCGGATGAAGTTCATGAAGTTTTTGTGTTACTCTAGAAGCTGTTTCAAATAAATCATATCCATTAGATACAACTAAATCTAATTGGTATATATCAGTTGGATACATATTTTGATTCATTAGCACATCTAAAGCTTTTTTTGGCATATATGAAGTTAGATAATCCATATCTCCATAATACATAGATTCAAAAGAATTAGATTTTTCCTTTTCTTTTTTAACAACGGAACTTTCGTCTATAACGCCTATTACTTCATATATATTTCCATTTATACTTATACCTTTACCTAAAGCATCTTCAGGAGTTCCAAATAGATCAGTTGCATTTTGTAGAGTTATTATAATAACTTTTCTATTTTCGTCTTCATAAGAAAAACTTCTTCCATATAGAGGATTTAAAGTAGTATCATCTTTTAATGGTGAAACATCAACATATGTAGCTTTTTTATCAAAATAAGCTTCAGAATAAAACATAGAATTCATAGCAAAATCATCTTTAGCAGGTCCAATTTTTTCAACACCTTCTAAAAATGATAACTCTTCTAAATCTTTAAGTTTAAATGGAGATAAAAAGCTTGTCATACCTGCCATATTAGAGTTAGTAGGTTCAAAGTATATTTGAGTTTTGTTAGGATTAACTTTGCTAACTGATTTTAGAACTTCTTTTTTAACACCATTACCAATAGAACTTACAAGTATTACAGAGGTAATACCTATTATTATCCAAACTAGAGTTATAAAGACTCTAAGTTTATGTCCTTTTAAATTAGTTAATGCATTTTTCATCATATTCATAGGTTATACCTCCGATGATAATACACCATCTTTAAGTCTTATGACTTTAGTGGCATATTTTATTAAATCACTATCATGAGTAACCATTATTATAGTTTTACCTTCTTCATTTAACTTTTTTAAAACGTTCATTATATCATTACTAGTTTCACTATCAAGTGCTCCTGTTGGTTCATCTGCAAATATTAATGATGGATTGTTAACAAGTGCACGAGCAATAGCTACTCTTTGTTGCTGTCCACCAGACAATTGAAGAGGTCTAGATTTTGCTTTATCACCAAGACCAACTGAATCTAATTTTTCTAGTATTATCTCTTGTCTTTGAGCCTTATTTAAGTGATTGCTATAAAGTAATGGAAGTTCTACATTTTGATAAATATCTAAACTCTCTATTAGATTAAACTGTTGGAATATAAATCCAATATTTTTATTTCTAAAGTCAGATTTTTGATTTTCACTAAGATTAGTAACATCTTTATCAAAAAAGAAATACTTACCCTCATCAAATTTATCTAAAAGACCTAGGGAATTAAGTAAGGTAGTTTTACCACTACCTGACTTACCCATTATCATTACAAATTCTCCTTCTTCTATTTCAAGATTTAGAGATTTTAGAACATGAAGTCTATCTTTTCCAACTTTATAATATTTTTCTATATTTTCTAGTCTAATTACATTACTCAAATTAATTCTCAGCTCCTTCAGTAGTAGTTTCAGTAGAATCATCTACATTTGAAGGTGTATTATTAGCACCTGCATTATCTGTGTTTACTGGGTCGCCTTCTTTCATTTCAGGTGATATATATCTAATAACTATATCATTTGGTTCAAGACCAGAACTGATTACACTAAATTCTTCATTTTTGTCATGTATTTCGACTATTTGTTTTTTTAGTATTCCATCCAAATCTTTAAATACATAAGCTGTACCGTCTTCTTTATTTTCTAATATTGCAGTTGTTGGTACCTTAACTAATGAATTATTAACTTTTACAGAACCTTGAACATGGAATCCATTAACTAAACCTTCTTGATTTTCAAAAGATACATTAACATCATAGTAAGACATATTTCCTTGATTGCCCATATTCATTTCATTAGTATTAGTAGTTGGTCTATCTGATATAAAGCTAATTCTACCACTTAAATTTTTGTTATTTGAAAATACTAATACATCTACAGGATCATCCATTTGAAGTTTGACTAAATCTTGTTCACTTACTTGACCTTGCATATAAAATGTTGAACTTATAAGTGTCATAAATGATGAAGTTTGACCTTGCATATTATTATTTTCAGATTCATTATTATTTAGATAAACTTTACCAGCAAAAGGTGCATAAGTATTTACATAAGCTTTTTTATCTAGTGCTGATATTTGTGCATTTATTTTGTTTATTTCTGTTTTTATAGTAGGGTCATTTTCTGTATTTGCTTTTTTAAGTTCATTAACTTGAGCTTTAAGACCATCTATTTCATCTAGTATATTTTGATTTTTAGTTGTAAATAATAAATCCCCTTGTTTTACAATCTTACCATTTGTAACATTTAACTTACTTATTTCACCCTCAGTAGAAGGATTAAAGTCTTTTGTTTGAGTAGGTACTATAACCCCATTTATAAATACCTTTTCACTATCTGCTATAGTGTAAGTTTCTATTTGAGCATTTAACTCATTTACTTCATTATTTATTTTATTATTCCTATAAATAAAATAACCGCTTCCAAGTGCTATTATTACTACTGCACTTACCCCAATCATAACTTTTTTGTTTTTAAATTTCTCTAAAAAAGACATATTTTCCTCCTCATGTAAAAAAATCCATTCATTAGTAGATTATAATTGAAAATGGCTATATAAGTCAAAGTAAAATGGAAAATATACAAATTTGTAATTAAATGGGAAATGTTTTCTTAATAAAAAATAAAAAAATTAAAAAATATGATAATAAATTAAAAATTTGGGTATATAAATTTATATTAGATATGTCGAAAAATGGCAAATCTAATATATAAAAACCATAGTTTAAAGTTTAAAGCACTATATGACAACCTTATAAATATTAGAGGGTTGTCATATAAGATGATTAAATTTTTTTAGACAATAAAATAAAGTAGCAGAGGGGAAAAATCATGAAACATTTATTTACAGAAAAAGTTGTACCAGTAGAATTAGACAATCCAGCTATACAAATTGATTACGATAAGTGCATAAAGTGCGGATTATGTAAACGTACTTGTGATAATGATATAGCTGTTGCTGGAAGATTTAACCTAGAGGAAACAGGTGATGTAGCTATATGTATACATTGTGGACAATGTGCAGTAGCATGTCCAGTAGGAGCTATAACTCAAGTAGAAGACTATCAAAAAGTTAAAGAAGCTATAAATGATCCTGAAAAAATAGTAATATTTAATACAGCTCCAGCAGTTAGAGTTGCACTTGGAGAAGAGTTTGGATATGAAGTAGGTTCATATGTTGAAGATAAAATGGTAGCTGCACTTAGAAAATTAGGTGGAGAGTATGTATTTGATGTAACTTTTGGTGCGGATATGACAATAATGGAAGAAGCAAATGAGTTAGTTGACAGAATCATCAATAAAAGTGAGAACTTACCTCAATTTACAAGTTGTTGTCCATCTTGGGTTAAGTATGTAGAAACTTTCTACCCAGAGTTTATACCAAATCTATCTACAACTAAAAGTCCAATAGGTATACAAGGAGCTGCTATAAAAACATACTTTGCTAAAGAAGCAAATATAGATCCAGCTAAAATAGTAAATGTAACAATAACACCATGTACATCTAAAAAATATGAAATAAGTAGACCTGAAATGAATTCTTCTAGCAAATACAATAATATAGAAGGATTAAGAGACAATGATTACATATTAACTACTAAAGAGCTAGCTAAGTGGATAAGAGAAGAAGATATAGATTTTGAAGCTTTAGAAGGTTCTAACTTTGATGACCTAATGGGACAAGGTAGTGGAGCTGGTATTATATTTGGTAATAGTGGTGGAGTTATGGAAGCTGCAGTAAGAACAGCTTATCATGTATTAACAGGAGAGAGACCAACTAAAGAATTATTAGATTTTAAGCCAGTTAGAGGTCTTGAAGGAGTTAAAGAAGCTACACTTCAAATAGAAGATAAAGTTATAAAAGTTGCTGCTGTTCAAACTACAAATAATGCGGAAGCTTTAATGGAAAAAATAAAAAGTGGTGAAGTAGATTATCAATTTGTAGAGGTAATGACATGTAAAGGTGGATGTATAGGTGGGGCTGGACAACCTAAACAGCCTAAAAAGAAAGTAACTAATGAAATAAGATTAAAGCGTATAGAAGGATTATACAATAAAGATGCTCATATAAATGTAAAATGTAGCTATGAAAACCCAGAAGTTATAAAAGCTTATGATGAATTCTTTGAAAAACCATTATCTCATGTATCTCATGAACTTTTACATACAGAATTTGATTCTAAATATTATATGTTAGGTCGTGGAGATGTTAAAGTTGATAATGCTAAAAGTGAAGAAAAAAGCATTGGATAAAAAGTTATTTATATGAATAATTTAGTACAAAGGAATATTTAATATAATATGTCTCAGAATACATGAGTTTTATAGTTAATTCATAAAACTTATGCATTTTGAGACTCTGATAAATTGATTAAAAAATTTTTTGAAAATTAATTAAAATAATAAAATTTTAATTTGAATATATTAAATGAAATTTTAATAGTGCTTAAAACTTATTTTAAGTAGTATTGAGATTTTATTTTAACTCAATTAAAGAGGTGATATTAATGAATGTTATAGATATAATAAATAAACTATATAGTGAAAATGACGCAAGCAAAGAAGAATTACTTTATCTACTTGATAATATAAATGAAGAAGAAAAAAATCTTCTAATAGAAAAAGCTCATGAAACGAGAATGAGAACTTATTCAAATAAAGTTTATTTAAGAGGGCTTATAGAACTTACAAGCTTTTGTAAGAAGGATTGTTTGTATTGTGGGCTTAGAAGGAGTAATAAAAGTGCCGAGAGATATAGACTAAATATTGATGAAGTTTTAGAATGCGTTAGAAAAGGAGATAAGCTAGGATATAAAACTTTTGTACTTCAGGGTGGTGAAGATGCATATTATACTGATGATGTTATGGTAGAAATTATAACTGCTATAAAAAATGAATTTCCAAATAATGCTTTAACTTTATCTTTAGGTGAGAGAAGTTATGAATCTTATGAAAAAATGTTTAAAGCAGGTGCGGATAGATATTTATTAAGACATGAAAGTGCATCTAAGAAGCTATATGAATCTATTCATCCAGGAGAACCCTATGAAGTTAGATTTAATTGCTTAAAAAATCTAAAGGAAATAGGATATCAAGCAGGAGCAGGATTTATGGTAGGAATACCAAATCAAACTAATGAAGATTTAGCTAATGATTTAAGGTTTGTAAAGGAGTTTGAACCTGCAATGTGTGGAATAGGACCTTTTATTCCTCATAAAGATACTCCACTTAAGGACTATCCTCATGGGAGCTTAGAAAAAACTGTAATATGTTTAGCTATAGTTAGATTATTACTTCCAAAAGTATTACTTCCTGCAACAACTGCCTTATCAAGTATTGATAAAAATGGAAGAAATGCAGGCCTTAAAGCTGGTGGAAATGTTATAATGCCAAATTTATCACCTATGAGTGTTAGAAAAAAATATTCTCTATACAATAATAAAGCATACATATTAGATGAAGATGCAGAATATAGAAGATTAACTGAAGAAAAAATAAAAGAAGCTGGATTTGAAGTTGAAATAACTAGAGGAGATAATCCTGATTTTAGAGGCTAATATGAAAATAGTATAAGTTTTAAAAGCACAAATTAATAAATGTTACTTAAATTTAACTAAAGGAGATGTTTTAAATGTTTATAGATCATGAATATATATACAAAATATTAGAGGAAACTAAAAATCCTTCAAATGAAGAGATAAAAGAAGTATTAAATAAAGCTAAAAAAAGAGAAGGATTATCTTATAAAGATATAGCAATACTTCTTCAAGCTGAAGATGAGAAAGATTTAGAAGAGATATATTCATTAGCAGGGCAAATTAAAAAAGACATCTATGGAAAAAGAATAGTAGTATTTGCACCACTTTATGTAAGTGATTACTGTGTAAATAACTGTGTGTACTGTGGTTATCAAAGAGATAATAAGTTTAATAGAAGAAGACTTACAATGGATGAAGTAGCAGAAGAAGTAAGAATACTTGAACAAATGGGACATAAAAGGTTAGCATTAGAACTTGGAGAGGACCCTGTTAATGCACCTATAGATTATGTATTAGAATGTTTAGATACAATATATAAAACTCAAAATGCAAATGGAGAAATAAGAAGAGTTAATGTAAATATAGCAGCGACTACTGTAGAAAATTATAAAGCTCTTCACGAGAAAGGAATAGGAACGTATATATTATTCCAAGAAACTTATCATAAGCCAACATATGATTTAATGCATCCTAAGTCTATAAAAGGAGATTATAATTATCATTTAACAGCTTTTGATAGAGCTATGCAGGCAGGAATAGATGATGTAGGAGCTGGAGTATTATTTGGACTAGCAGACCCTAGATTTGAAGTTTTAGGACTTATGATGCATAATGCTCACTTAGAAGAAAAATATGGTGTAGGATTCCATACTATATCAGTACCAAGACTTCAAGAAGCTAAGGGGGTTACGTTAGAAAATTATCCACATTTACTTAGTGATAAAATGTTTAAAAAGATAGTAGCAATACTTAGAATTGCAGTACCATTTACAGGACTTATACTTTCAACAAGAGAAACTCCAGCTATGAGAAAAGAACTATTAAAATATGGAGTAAGTCAAATATCTGCAGGTTCTTCAACTGGTGTTGGTGGATATAAGGAAAGAGAAGAAGGAAAAGAAACTAAACAGTTTAAGACAAATGATGAGAGAAGTCCTATAGAAATACTAAAAGAATTATTAAATGATGGATATATACCAAGTTACTGTACAGCATGTTATAGAAAAGGTAGAACTGGAGATAGATTTATGCAACTTGCCAAGTCTGGTAATATAAAATATGTATGTGAACCTAATGCACTTATGACACTTCATGAGTTTACATTAGACTATGGAGATAAAGAGTTATATGATAAAGCACAAGAAATAATAAACACTGAAGTCGAAAGTATAGAAAGAGAAGATATTAAATCTTATACAAAGGAAAGTTTAGGGAAAATGAAGTCTGGAGAAAGAGATTTCTATCTTTAGGAGGTAATTATGAACAATACTCCAAATGCAAATAGAAAACATATTGGGATATATGGTAATACTAATAGTGGTAAATCCTCTTTAATGAATAAAATATTAGGCCAAGAAATATCACTAGTATCTAGTGTAGAAGGAACAACAACAGACCCTGTTCAAAAGGCTATGGAGTTAATTCCTTTTGGTCCAGTATTATTAATAGATACAGCAGGTCTTGAAGATAAAAGTGAATTAGGCAAAATGAGGATTAAAAAAAGCTATGACTATTTAAAAAGATTAGACTTTGCTATGTATGTAGTAGACGGTAAAAATCCCGATATAAGTACATATAAGACTTGGAAGAGGGAAGCTAATAAATATAATATACCTCATATAGTAGTTGTAAATAAATTAGATAAGCTAAAAAACAATGAGATAGATAATATAAATAAAGAATTCAAAAATCCAATATATGTATCAGCTAAAGAAAATACTAATATAGATTCTTTAAAAGAAACTATTATAAAAAAATTAGAAACTGAAGAAGAAGATAGGCCAATAGTAGGAGACTTACTAGATTATGGTTCTAAAGTTGTATTAGTAGTACCAATAGATTCAGAAGCTCCTAAAGGTAGGATAATACTTCCACAAGTCCAAGTGATAAGAGATTGTTTAGATCATGGCATAAAGACTTATGTGGTAAGAGACACTGAACTAGTTGACGCAATAAAAGATTTAAAAGATATAGATTTAGTTATAACTGACTCACAAGCATTTAAAGAAGTAGATGCTATGATACCAAAGGATATGAAGCTTACAAGTTTTTCAATACTATTTGCTAGACAAAAAGGAGAGCTTAAAGATTTTATAAATGGAGCTAGAAAACTTAAAGACTTAAAACCAGGTCAAAAAGTATTAATGTGTGAAAGTTGTACCCACAATATAAGTCATGAGGATATTGGTAGAGTTAAAATACCTAAAATTCTAGAAAAAATAGCAGGTGGTAAGCTAGATTTTGATTTTAAGGTAGGTTATGACTTTGCTAATGACATAGAAAATTATGATTTAGTAATACACTGTGGGGCTTGTATGGTTAATAGAAAAAGTGTAATAAACAAAATAAATCTATGCAAAGAAAAAAATATACCTATAACTAACTATGGCTTAGTTATAGCTTACTTTACTGGGATACTAGATAGAAGTATTGAGATATTTAAATAAAATAAGGAGGAACGATTCGTTCCTCCTTATTTTATAAATTATACAAAGTACTAATCATTTTTTATAAATACCAATAAATTAAAAAATTATTTTTATTTAACAGATACATCTACTTTATCATCAATATAGTCTTTAATAAATTTATAAGGAACTATTTTATTAAATTGAGGGTAGGAGGAGATGAATCTAACATATACAGGAGCTTCATATAAGCTAGGATTAGCTTCTAGAAGACCTTTATCTCCATTAGCTACAGCACTTATAGACATAGGAAGAAGCTCTAAAAACTTTTCAGATCGATATTTAGCCACATCATAAGGATAATCACCAACAAATACTGCAAAAGTTATTTGATACCTATCACCATATATAAAATACCATTGACTATATATTAAGTTCGTACTAGTAGTATATAAATCTAGATTATAAAAGTATGGTGAAATAGATAAATTAACTTCTCTTGGATTATCTAGGTGAAGTATATTATACCTTCTAAATCTAATAGGTGACGTAGCTGTATATGGTGGTTCTATAACTACATTAACCTTAGACAAATTTAAATTTCTCAATATTATCACATCCTAATTTAGTTGTACTATATTATATTTTTTAAGACAACTTTTGTGATATATATAACCAATCATGATTTATATTAATAAAAAATCTTATAAATTTTTATAAAATGTAACATACGTTACAGAAAAAATAACCAATAAGGAGTATTCTAAAGATAAGAAAACACAACAGTGATGGAGGAATAATTATGGAAAATAAAATGTTCTGTTTCCAATGTCAAGAAACAGCAGGATGTACAGGATGTACAAAATTTGGGGTATGTGGAAAATCACCAGATCTAGCAAGAATGCAAGATTTATTAATATATGTAACTAAAGGATTATCAGAGGTTACAACTAGACTTAGAAATGAAGGAAAAAAAGTAGCAGATGAAGTTAATAATTTAGTAACTATAAACTTATTTACAACAATAACTAATGCTAACTTTGATGATTTAGTATTCTATGAAAGAGTTGCAAAAACTTTATCAACTAAAGAAGAATTATTAGCTACATTAGAAAATAAAGAAAACTTATCAGAAGCAGCTTTATGGAATGCATCAACTAAAGAAGAAATGGATGAAAAATCAAGTAAAGTAGGAGTATTAGCTACTGAAAATGAAGATATAAGAAGTTTAAGAGAGCTTATAATATATGGATTAAAAGGAATGTCTGCATATATGAAACATGCTAATGCACTAGGTTATGATAGTGAAGAAGTAAATGCATTTATGCAAAGTACATTAGCTAAGACTTTAGATAACACTTTAACAGCAGATGATTTAGTTGCATTAACACTAGAAACAGGTAAGGTTGGGGTAGATGCAATGGCTTTACTTGATAGTGCAAATACTGGAACTTATGGACATCCAGAAATAACTAAAGTTAATATAGGTGTTAGAAATAATCCAGGTATATTAATATCAGGACATGATTTAAAAGACTTAGAATTATTACTTAAGCAAACAGAAGGAACAGGAGTAGATGTATATACTCACTCAGAAATGTTACCAGCTCATTATTACCCAGCATTTAAAAAGTATTCACACTTTGTAGGTAACTATGGAAATGCTTGGTGGAAGCAAAAAGAAGAATTTGAAAGCTTCAATGGTCCAATATTAATGACTACAAACTGTATAGTTCCTCCAAAGGATAGTTACAAAGATAGAGTATACACTACTGGAGCAGCAGGATTTGCTGGATGTACTCATATAAAAGGAAATTCAGAAGATGATAAAGACTTCTCACAAATAATAGAACATGCTAAAAAATGTAAAGCACCAGTTGAAATAGAAACTGGAGAAATAGTAGGTGGATTTGCTCATAATCAAGTATTTGCACTTGCAGATAAAATAGTAGATGCTATAAAAACTGGAGCTATAAAGAGATTCTTTGTAATGGGTGGATGTGACGGAAGAGCTAAGTCAAGAAACTACTACACAGAATTTGCAAAAGCTATACCACAAGATACTGTTATATTAACAGCAGGATGTGCTAAATATAAATACAATAAGTTACCATTAGGTGATATAAATGGAATACCAAGAGTATTAGATGCAGGACAATGTAATGATTCTTACTCATTAGCACTTATTGCATTAAAACTTAAAGAAGTATTTGAACTTGAAGATATAAATGATTTACCAATATCATTTAATATAGCTTGGTATGAACAAAAAGCTGTAATAGTATTATTATCATTATTATATCTTGGAGTTAAAAATATACATTTAGGACCAACATTACCAGCATTCTTATCACCAAATGTAGCTAAAGTTTTAGTTGAAAACTTTGGTATAGGTGGAATAACTAATGTTGAAGATGATTTAAAAATGTTCTTAGGAGAAAAATAGGTTATAAAAGTAATATTAATTATATAAGTTACTACTTATATAATTAATATTACTTAATACAAAAAGTTTCCTATAAAAAAGGAGATGGATAAAATGAAACTAATTGCTACAAACTTAAATAATATAGAAACAAATAGAGAAATATTAGTTCAAAACGAAAAATTCAAAAATATACTTTTTAAATTTGAGGAAGGTAAAGGTTTACCAAACCATACTCATAATGGATATGCTACTGTTCAAGTTATAAGTGGAAGTGTTGATATTGAATTTAAGACAGGAGAAAAATTCGTTTTAAATCCAGGAGACTTTTTACCATTTGATGCAAGGGTAGAACATAATGTAATAGCAAAAGAGCTTAGTTCAATTCTTGTTACAATAATATTTTAAAAGCTAGAATATATAATAGGAGATATAAAATGAAAGCATTTGTAGATAGAGATACATGTATAGGATGTGAAGGTTGTGTAGGTATATGTCCAGATGTATTTAGCATGGATGATGAAGGAAAATCTGTACCAGTAACAACTGATATCCCTGAAAATGAAATAGAATCAGCTAATGATGCAATGGAAAATTGCCCTGTAGGTGCAATAACCATTGAATAAATATTATATTTAATTTATTATACATATATGGTAATACTAAAAAATCCAATAGACAAACTATTGGATTTTTTAATTTTGTATTATATTATATAAAAAAGATATAGGACAAGTATATAATACACTTAATATCCTATATCTATGATACTATATTTAACTTTAATCTCTTTTTTAGTTATGTAAATTTTACTATTTACAAATAAAATTATAATTGTAAATAAAAAAATATACATACTACCTAAAGTTTACCTAATTGTTCTTGAAATTTTGAAGAAACTCCATTTTCATTTTTGCAATTAAAATCACTTAATGTTGAAATCCATAAATCAATTACTGACTCAATTTTACTATTTACAATAGATGAAGGATCTATATCATTGAAACTTAAAATATTAGTTAATAGATATTTTTTTAGTTCATCTCTTTTTAAATAATCATCTACATTTTTGCACTTATCGCAATAATTAGAATATGTATTATAAATTTGACCTAAGTAACATTCTTTATCAGTAAGGTTATTTAACTCTTTTATTGTTTTTAGAGCATTTAAAAGATTTTCTACCTTATTATGAAGAGGAAAATCTAATTCAAGTTCTTCAACCTCATTGAAAAAATTATAAGAGAATGTTATTTCTGTTAGATCTTTTAATAGATTGTCGTTAAAATCCACTTCATTTTCTTTAGCTTTTTGTACAAGCTCTTTTAATCTAATAGAAGTATACTCTATAGTAAAATTACATAATTGTTTTTCTAATGTTTTATTTTTATCTTGCATTTTTATTACTCCTTTTGATATTTAGTATATTTAATATGATACTCTTAAAAAATAGAAAAAACAGTAACTTATGTTACGGATTGGGTGGTATATAATGCAATATAATAAATACATAAATTGATAGTATTAATTTTAAAATTAATGAACAGATTACTAAATAAAGTTAAATAAAACTTAAAAACAATATCTTAATTAATAAAGGAGACAAAATATGAGTAGATTTTTAGCACCAATACACACTTGGTTATTTAATAAAGTAAAATTAAGTCAAGATTTAGAAGAACATATAGTAAGATTACACGCAGATAGATATCAAAAAGATGCATTAAAAATACAAGAAGAAGCAGTTACTTTATATGGAAAATATTTAGTAAATAAGCCATTAGAAGAATTAATAGATGTAGATAATATACATGGGTGGTTACAAGAAAGAATAAAAGAAGTTGAAAGTAGAACTGCATATATAGTGACTAAATATAAAGAGATATATGGAGAAGATAGTGTAGAACTTACAAAAAATGCATATACTCAACAAGCTATAGAATGTGCAAAAAATGAATCTAATAAAATAGATACACCAGAAAATGTATATGTTTCTTTAAATAATTATATATTAGCTGGTATGCCTTGTGATAGAGCAAGCTCTGTAATAGAAAAAAATGAAGAATATATAAAATATCAAGAAAATAAAGATATACACAAATCTAATTATGAACTAGGTAAAGGAGATTTAGAATATCTATATAATCTTAGAGAATTATGGATAAAATCATTTGTTGAAAATCTAGGTATTAGATATGCTTATGAAAGTAAAGTTAGTGGAAGTATTAGTGATAATAAAATTATAAAGCTATAAATTAAAAAGTAGTTGAAGAATTTTTTGATTTTTCAGCTACTTTTTACATGTAGGGAAATGTTATTATATAAAAAATTACAAATAGCATAAAATATTAACAAAATAATATTATATAAAAAATAGGTGATAAACTATGATAAAAAGAATATTTTGTGCAACTTTAATTTTATTTTTTATTATTAGCACGGTAGTTTACGGTAATGGGCAATTAAAAACAAACAAAAATAATAAAGAAATGTTAGAAAATTTATTAGATGAAGACAATATTTTATGGAGAATTGACAGTGATAATGATGGAATAACAGATGCGCTTGAAGAAATAATAGGGAGTAATAAATATAAAAAAGATAGTGATGAAGATGGATTAAATGATAAGATTGAAATTGAACTAAATCTTAATCCAAATAAAAAAGATAGTGATAATAATGGGGTAGAAGATAAAGATGAAGATTTTGATAATGATGGTAAAAGTAATGAATATGAATTAAAATATAAAACTAATCCAAAATTAAATGATAAATTTATAACTCCGCGATTTAGAAATAAAAATGTAAAAGTAAATGGTGAGATGTTACTTGAAAGCTGTAAGTTAAGTTATGAAGGTATAGAAAAAATGAAAGTAGGAAAAACAGTAAAAGAAGTATTTGGAAAAAATTATGATCTTTTAAGTGATTTTACTATAATAAGAACTACAGGACATACTAAAGGTTTTTCTGCTATAGCTTTAAAAAATGGAGATGCTTTGATAATAGCTTATCAAGCTAGTAAAGATTATAAGGATTGGTTAGGTAATTTCTTAACGCAATTTATGCCTCATCCTCAAAGAAATGCTTGTATAGAATTTCTTACTCCACTTATAAATAAAGAAGATAAAATATATATAACAGGTCATTCACTAGGAGGCCTTTTAACTCAATACGCTATATATGAACTTTACAACAATGGTTATAAAAATATAAAAGGAATAACTTTTAATGCTGCTAATAATATGAACCCTAACCATATAAAAGGTGAATATGGACCCTTAATACTCAAAAAAAGCTTAGTAGGATATTATATATCAGCTTATGTAGATATACTCTCAGAAACAGATGAAAAAATTAAAGATAAAAAAGAATTAATTGAGTTTTTTGATAAATCAATAGAATCAGATGGATTTATAGATATTAATGATAAAAAATGGAGAAGTAGTGATTTTTTTATAAATTATGATAAATTTATAGAAAACTATATAGTCAAAGGAGACCCTTTATATACAATAATAAATGGAGGATATTTAGGTAAATATAATAAAAAAGATTATGGATATAAAAATAAAGAAATTATAAAAAATGAAAAAGATTTCTCCAATGCTCATAGAATTGAAAATTTTGAAAATGATATTGACTTAAAAAAATCAATAGAAATAAATTAAAATATAAAAGCACCTATGTAGCTAAAAACTTACTTAGGTGCTTTTATATTTTAATACAATCATACTACTTTATAATATGAAAAAGCCTGCTGCTATTATAAAGTACACAGAAAGTAATTGGACCCCTTCTAGCCAATTGCTTTCTCCATCGCTAGCAACTCTATTAACAATAAGAACTGCAAAAATAAGAGACACTAATTCAAAAGGGTTAAATACTATGCTCATAGGAGTAAATAGTAAGCTTAAAAATATTAAAACTGGAGCAACAAATAATATTATTTGTAAACTTGAGCCAATTGCAATTTCAACTGATACATCCATTTTATCTTTCATAGCCATAACAATAGCTGTAGAATGTTCTGCTGCATTTCCTATAATAGGTATAAGAATTATACCAACAAAGAATTCACTAAGTCCAAGAGTTTTAGTTAAAGAATCTATACCACTAACTAAAAATTCACTTTCAATAGCTATAAATATAGTAGCTAGAGCAAGCACTATAATAGATTTTTTTAATGTCCATTTAGCGCTACCTTCATCATCACTATGGTTTATAGAATATATATCTTTATGAGTAAAGAATGAGAAAACTAAACTTAATATATATATAGTAAACATAATTATTGCAACTACCACGCTAAGACCTTCATATTTAGTATTTAAAAGGGAAGGATCAATAGTATGTGTAAAAACAGCAGGAATACAAAGTCCTATAACTGCAAATAAAAGCATACTAGATGATACTTCTACAACCTTTTTATTAAAGGTTTGATTTTTATGCTTTATACCACCAAATAGCATGCTAGCTCCTAAAACTAATAATATATTTCCTATAACTGAGCCAGCAATAGAAGATTTTACAACATCAAATAAGCCAGCTTTTAAAGCAAAGAATGAAATTATAAGTTCTGTTGCATTTCCAAAGGTCGCATTTAAAAAACCTCCTATTTTAGGACCTGTATAAAAAGAAATTTCTTCAGTTGCTTCACCCATAAGACCAGCAAGTGGTATTATCGATAAAGCAGCCAAAATAAACATAAGAGTAGGTGGGAAATGCATAAATTCACCTACAAAGCTTATAGGTATGAAAATTAATAAGTATTTTAAAATATTCATATATACCTCCATATATATTTGAAAATGATTAGAATTATAACTATTATACCATTTATTACCTAAATATACATAAATAAAAAGTTATAAAGTTAGGATATACATTTATCACTTAAAATACTCAAATAATTTTTAAATTAAGATAAATAAAAGGCATCTTTATATAGCCAAGTGTTATAACTAGGTTGCATAAAGATGCCTTCAAGATAAGTACATAAAATAGTACTATGCAGTAAATTCTTCTTCAGAAAGTTCTACTAATCTTTTTGTAAGTATATTTCTTTTTATACCGTATTCATTTTCTCTCTCAAATTGTATTTCAAATCCAAGTTTTAAAACTGTATTTAAGCTAAAAATATTTTCTGTAGCTATAGCAGTTATTATAAAGTCTTTACCTCTAAGTAAAGATTCTTCTATTCTAGTTTCCATAAGTGTTCTGTGAAGAGCATTTCCTCGATAAACAGGGTCTACCATCACATATCCAGATACATAGCTAGAATTAATATCTAAATCATCTAGCCCTAGCTCGTAAAGATAATCTAAATAATCTCCACTAGGAGCTTCACAAAGAGCTGAAGCAACTAAAGTTTCTTCAACATAACAACCAATTATAAATCCACCTTTATCTAAAACATCCATCAAATAAAGCTCATCACGAGACTTTAACCAATTTTTATTATCTAGAGCATCACTCACCCTATTGTATAAATTAGTAACATCATTAAAGTTAGTTGCTGTTATATAACATACATCAGCATATAAGTTTTCACATAGTTCTCCATTAAATTTAGATAACTTTACTCTTTTTATCATAATAGACACCATTTGTTCACACAAGTTCGCTAGGCTTATGCAGTTTCTTAAAAAACTTCTCATACTTTCATATGAGAGCAGACTATTTCTTCACCCTCGACATTACTCGTTAGGGGCAACCTACTTCCACTATCAATCGCTTATAGTGTACGAGATAAATCTCTAGTCGTTGAAGGTTTCCCTATTCGGGACTTCCCTGCAAGAACATCCATTGTTTTGGTACTTAGGGTTTAACCATATACCATCCTAAGACTTCTTTCTACTTTCGTTCCTTCACGCTTAAAGCTATTCGCTTTTACGTTGTGGCACTTAGGCTTTAGGAATTACCTGCAATTCAGGTTGTACCATATGCAGATTTCTCTACATACGAGGCTAAGCTTACCTCTTTTCTTATTTTAAAAATACAAATATTATTAGATGGATTTCAATTTAATATTCATTGATAATTTATTATAACATAATACTTAAAAAAGTATATTAAAAATTATATTTTTTTATAAAAAAATTTAAATATTAAATGAAATTTCAAAAATACCATAATAATTCAAATTTCAAAATTGAAATTAAAGTTGAATCAATTTGAAATCATTGCTATATATAGGAATATAAAATATTTAAGAGGAGAAAATAATAAAGACAACAAATTAAGGAGAAAAATATGACTACTAAAATAAACAAAATAACTATTGTACTTATACTAGTTATAATATCACTTTTTAATTTAGGTATGAAAAAAAATGAAATTATAAAAGATCCTAAAATATTTAAAAATATATATATAGAAGATATTAATGTAGAAGACTTAACTACAAGGCAAGCAGAAGATAAAATAAATAAATATTATCATCCTAAAAATATAAATATAAGATACAATCAAAAAACATGGGTAATAAATAAAGATATAATAAAATTAAATTATAATGTAGATAAAGCAGTAAAATTAGCAAAAGATTATACAAGAACTGAGGATAATTTATTAAACTTAAGAAGAATATTTGATTTAGCTATAAAAAAACAACATAAAATAAAGCTAAAAGCATCATATGATGAAGCTAAGCTTAGTGAAATAATAGAATCTATAAAAGAAGAAATAGATAAAAGTGAGATAGATGCTACTGTAAGTATAAGTGAAAGTTCACAAATAAAAACAACTGAGTCAAAAGATGGGTTAGAAGTAGATGTTTCTAAGTTAAAAGAAAAAATATATGAAATGATAAAAGAAAAAGAAATAAAAGATATATATCTTCCTGTTAAAGTAATAAAGCCCAAAATTAATACATCAGATGTAAAAAGTATTAATGCTATATTAGGCCAATATAGTACTAGCTTTA
Organism: Romboutsia hominis; assembly: GCF_900002575.1. Lineage (NCBI taxonomy): Bacteria > Bacillati > Bacillota > Clostridia > Peptostreptococcales > Peptostreptococcaceae > Romboutsia > Romboutsia hominis. Next base: position 1,202,964 of record NZ_LN650648.1, read on the forward strand.
ATGATAAAAGTTCAAGAGGAAACAATATATATATAGCAGGAAAGAGTACAAGTGATATAGTTATAATGCCAAATGAAACTTTTTCATATAATTCAGCTACAGGACCTAGAACTTGGTCTAATGGATATAAAAGTGCAAAAGTTATAGTAGGAGGTAAATATGTAAACGGAGAAGGTGGAGGAGTTTGTCAAGTTTCAACTACAATATATAATGCAGCTCTTATATCTAATATGGAAATAGTAGAAGTACACAATCATACTTATCCATCTAGATATGCACCTAGAGGAAAAGATGCAGCAGTATCCTACGGTTATATAGATTTTAAGTTTAAAAATCCATATAGTCATCCAGTTTATATAAAAAATATAATAAAAAATGGAGCTATAACAACTAAAATATATGGATGTGATAAAGATAGAGAGAAGTTATATATAAGGACTGATGAAAAACATGAAGAAGAAAAAATATATGTAAATACTTATAGAGTATATTTAGATAATAACAATCAAAAAGAACGAGAAGAATTAGTAGCTAAAAGCATATATAAAATAAAAAACCAGTAATTATTTTTTACTGGTTTTTTGCATGAAATTAAAATATTTTTTCATCTTAAAATTTAATTAAGTATACAAAAAAATATACGGTTAATTTATTTAAAATTAAAAAAATAAAAAAATTTTCTAAATATTGTAATTTTACTTATAAAATGCAAAAAAAAATGTATAATATAGTAAGAAAACTAATTATAGTACTAATGTTGCGTTTTTTTTATAATATTTAGAAATATAACTATATTTCTAAATATTATAAAAAATAAAATTTGGATGATATATATTGTTTATATAATAAAAAGCAAGGGTATATAAAAAATACAAGTATATAAAAAATGCAATAATTAAAATTAACTAAAAATTAAGATAAATTAAAAATTTTGGAGGTATTGTTGTTATGAGAAAATTTGTATGCACAGTTTGTGGTTATGTTTATGAAGGTGAAAACTTGCCTATATCTTGTCCAGTATGTAATGTAGGAAGTGAAAAGTTTGAAGAAATGAATAGTAAATTAATATGGGCTGATGAACATAGAATAGGTATAGCTAAGGGGATAGATGAAGAAATACTAGAGGGGCTTAGAGCTAATTTTGTTGGAGAATGTACTGAAGTTGGAATGTATATAGCAATGAGCCGCCAAGCAGATAGAGAGGGATATCCAGAAATTGCAGAAGCTTATTTAAGAATAGCTTATGAAGAAGCTGAACATGCAGCAAAATTTGCTGAACTTTTAGGAGAAGTTGTTGTTGCAGATACTAAGTCTAACCTAGAAGCAAGGGTTGAGGCTGAATATGGTGCGACAGATGGAAAATTAAAACTTGCAAAAAAAGCAAAGCAATTAGGCTTAGATGCAATACATGATACAGTTCATGAAATGTGTAAGGACGAAGCAAGACATGGTAAAGCATTTTTAGGATTATTAAAAAGACATTTTAGCAATAAATAGTAAGTAAGGCTATCTTTAAAAGATAGCCTTTTTTACGCTCAAGGAAATTATGATACTTAAAAAACTGTGGATAACTATTGAGGTTTAAGTGTTTGCAGAGCGTAAAAAAGACATTTTGAGCAACGGACTAAGTCGTTGGCGACATGAGCGAAGCGAATTTTTTATATATAAAAAATTGTATAATTTATAAAAGTGATATAAATAGGCATAATTAAAATGAAATAAAATTTTAATGAAAAATTTAAACAGAAGTTATTTAAAAAAATTTTAAGTCATATTATAAATAATGGAATATAGATTAAAAACTTTTAAGTATCACAAAACTTGTCACAAATAGTTTATAAGAAATAGTAGAACAATAACTATAAATATATATTAAAATTTAGAATCTATATTAATATAAAGAAAATTATAAAAGGAGAGTCTAAATGCATTCACAAACTGAACTAGGAGTAAAACATGTCAATTCTTTATTATTTAAGTATTCAGTACCAGCAATTATAGGAATGCTTGTTAATGCCTTATATAATGTAATAGATAGAATGTTTATAGGAAAAATTCCTGGAGTTGGACCACTTGCTATAACAGGCCTTGGAATAACTATGCCAATAGCTACCATAATACTTGCATTTGGAATGTTAATAGGTATTGGGACAACTACTAACATATCTATCAAACTTGGCCAAAAGAAAAATTATGAAGCAGAAGTACTGCTAGGAAATGCAGTAACATTATCCTTAATAATAGGTATTATATTAACTATAATAGGTATTATATTTAGTGAAGATATTCTTATACTATTTGGTGCTAGTGAAAATACTTTAATATATGCAAAAACTTATATAGATATAATACTTGTAGGAAGTGTAGTTAACTTACTTTCTTTTTCTCTGTATCATTCTATAAGAGCAGACGGAAATCCTAGGATATCATCAGGAATTATGATTTTAGGGTGTATATTAAATGCAAGTTTAGATTATTTATTTATATTTATTTTTAATTTAGGAATACAAGGAGCGGCTCTAGCTACTATAATAGCGCAATGTGTAACAGCGATACTTACCATTTTGTATTATCTATCTAAAAAATCTAATTTAAAAATTAGGAAAAATAATTTAATATTAAGAAAAGATTTAGTAATTAGCACATTTGCTATAGGTATGTCGCCATTTTTTATGCAGTTAGCTGCAAGCTTAGTTCAAGTTATATCTAATAATGCACTAAGAACTTATGGCGGAGACTTAGCTATTGGTGCAATGACAACAATTTCTTCTATAGCTATGATATTTTTAATGCCTATATTTGGACTTAACCAAGGTGCACAACCTATAATTGGATACAACTATGGAGCTAAAAAATATAATAGAGTCAAAAAAGCATATTTAATGTCTTTAAGCGTAGCAACAATTATATTGTTTATAGGTACATTTTTTATACAAATGTATCCAAAATTTTTTATTGGATTATTCAATAAAGATGAAGAGCTTATGAAAATATCCATACAAGGAATTAGAATCTATTTGTTTATGATGCCAATCGTTGGTATATCAATAACTGGAAGTAACTTTATACAGTCTATAGGTAAGGCTAAAATTGCTATGCTCTTAAGTTTACTTAGACAAGTAATACTTTTAATACCATTTATATTAATACTCCCACAATTTTTAGGACTTAATGGAGTATGGTTATCTCAAGCTTTAGCAGATTTAATATCTACTATACTTACTATAATAGTCTTATACAAAGAATTAAGAAGTTATAAGATATTAAATGATGAAGGAGAAGATATATTAAAAGCTGAGTTAGAAGAATATGCATTAGAAAAAGAAAGTGATAAAGATGAAAAGTAGCTAATATTAGCTACTTTTTTTAATAGAAAGAAAATTATAATTTTTTCATTAGATATATAATTTGAAATATTTAATCTTTTATTGAAATATATGACAAATAGATTAATCTACACAAAAAATCGACTAAAAGTGCTAAAATATTATGATGAAAGTAATATTTATAAAAAGGTGGTGTAAGATGAAAATACTTATTGTAGGAAGGGTTGATTCTCTAATAAAATCAATAGCTCATAGATTTTATAAAGAGGGAAGCAAAGTGTTTATTTTAAGTGATGATGAATTAAGAGAACCATATTATAAAAATTATAAACTAGATTCATTAAATTATAAATATGATTATATATTTAAAAATACACACTTTGATAAAGTTATATATATAAATCATAATATTGAAAGTAGTATATTATTAAATATTTTAGAGTTATCTAAAACTTATGAAACTTCTCAAATTATAATGGTAAATTTAAAGAATAAAAGTAAAGAACATATACTTTGTGAGAATATTTTTAGAGAATTTAAAAGATTATATGATATAAATATGTCTATTTTATACATAGATAGAGTATATGGTGAAGTAAATTTAAAAGAAAAAGAAGATATAGTATTAAACATAATTAAAGATGTAGTAGATAATAAAAATAAGAATTATGATAATAGATTAAAAAATGGATATATTCACTATTTAGATGTGGCAGAGGCTGTATATTTATTATCTAAATATAATAAAAATAAAGAGTATTATATTTGTGGGTATGAATTAGCTAGCGATAAAGACATATATAATTTAGTATTAAGTACTATAAAAAATAAAGATAGCTATACATTAGAAAAAATAAATACTAAAGGATTTAAGGAATTTAAAGAAGATACTAACTTTTATATAAAATTTAGTTTAGGTAAAGAGATAATAACTATATACAATAAGTATATAAACGAATCTAATAGTACTGAAAAAATAAAAGCAATTAAAAAAGATAAAAAACAAAATGAATTTATAAAAGTAACTAAGCCCTATGTAGAAAACATAGGTATGTTTTTGATTGTATGCTTTATATCTTCATTTTTATCTAAGAATAATTCAATATTTACTATAATAGACTTAAAAATTATATATATAATTGTAATAGGTATGATGCATGGAATGAAGCAATCTGTAATAGCATCTATATTATCTTGTTTATTATTAATATTAAACCAATTATCACAGGGAATATCTATTATATCAATATTTGTACTTAGTCAATCCTTAGTTCAAATGTTAATGTATGTATTGCTAGGAATATATATAGGATATGCTAGTGACTTTAAAAACAATCAAATAAAAGAATTAAAAAGAATAAATGAAGAAAAAGATAGTAAATATGAATTTTTAGAAGATATATACAACTCAACATACGAAGAAAAAAGAGAGCTAGAAGAAAAAGTTATAAGCTCTAAGGATAGTTTTGGTAAGATATATTCTTATGTAAAAGAGCTAGATAGCTTAAAGCCTCAATATATACTAAGATCATCTATAGATATTATGGAAGAGTTTTTAGAAAATAATAATATATCTATATATACTTTAAATAATGATTACTTAAGGCTTAATGTAAAGTCTAATAATAAGGGTTTTAACCCACTAAAAAGTATCAAAATAAATGATTTATACGAAGCTAAAGATAAACTATTAAATAAAGAAATATATATAAATAAAAACTTAAATCCAAAGTTACCTTCTATGGTAGCACCAATAGTAAAAGACAATAAAATAATAAGTATTATAATGGTAGATAAAATTAAGTTTTCGAAGATGAATTTATACTATCAAAATCTATTTAAAGTTATAGTAAGTTTAATTGAGACATCTATAATAAAAGCTTATAATTACGAAGAAGCAACTATAAAGCAAAGATATATAGACGAAACTATCTTTTTAAGAAAAGAGTATCTAAAAAGTGCCTTAAAAGTATGTGAAATATCTAAGAAAGAGAAGAAATCAGACTATACACTTTTAAAAGTTAATATGTTAAATGATATTAACTATTTATCTAAAGAAATATCTAAGTGCATAAGAAGTACTGATTTAGCTGGAGTATGTAATAATCATGTATACATAATACTTAATAATACTAATAAAGAAGAAAGTAGTGTAGTAGTAAGCAGATTGATAGGTAAAAATCTAACAGTAAAAATAGTAGATGGAGTAGATGAAGATGATTAAAATATATGTCATTAATTTTTTAATAGGTCTATTTATACTACTACTTATGAAAATTTTTAGAGTAAAAAATGCTTACACCAATTTCTTACTAATTATAGCTATTCCTTTTTTAGGTATTATATATATATTGTTTATTTATTTATTTAAATTTTTTATTAAAAGTGACAATGGACAGTATTTGATAGATAAAGAAAATGAGTATGATAGAAATATAAGTTTGCTTATTAGAGAAGCAGAGCTTAAAAATAAAAAAGATTTAATACCAATAGAAGATGCACTAAATTTAAATGACCATAGTATAAAAAGAAATCTAGTTATAGAAATGCTAAAAGAAGATTCATATAAATACTTAGAATTTTTATTAAAAGCGCTTAAAGATGAAGATAGTGAGACGTCACACTATGCAGCAACGGCTATAACGCAGCTTAAAAGTAAGCTTACTGTTGCTATACAAGATATGGAAGTTGAGTATTATAAAAACTCTAAGAATAAAGAGGTGAGCAAAGAGTATATAAAAGCGCTCAAAGAATGTATAGATAGTAATTTAATAGACAAAAAAGAAAGAACGAGGTTAACTTATAGCTATAAATTAGCATTAGAAAACTATATAAGAGACATAGAAGATGATGAAAATTACTTAAATGAGCTTATAAAAATATATATAGATATTAAAAACTATGATAAAGCTATAATATATTCTTATAAGTATATGAAAAAATTTGTACAAAGTTATAAACCATATATGTTTTTATTAGAAGTTTACTATACACTTAACGATAAAAAAAATTTTGAAAAAGTTATAAAGTCATTAAGAGAATCTGATATTAAATTAGACAAAGAAGGATTAGACATACTAAGATTTTGGATAGAAGGTGATAATAGTGTTTAGAAAAAGATTTATAATAACTTTTACATCTATAATTTTAGTTTTAGGTTTTTTAATATCTCTTATGAAAAATAACTATATATTTGATAAAATTCAAAATACAAAAACCACAAGCTTAGATAAAAAAGTATACACATCAAAAAAATATGAAAGTGCTAGTAAGAAATACACTGAAAAGTTTTTACTACTAAGTGATGAGAGTGAAGAATCTAAAAAGGTTGAAGGAAATTTTAATGAGATTATAAAATCTATGGATAAGTCTATAGTAAATGAAAATATTAAAAATTTTAATGGTGATATAAATGGATATAAAGCAGTTATAATAAATTCTGAAAGATTACAAGAGTTTAGTTACTTAGATGAACTTATAAATTATGCTAAATCAGGAGGAAACTTAATATTTGCACAAAGGCCATTGATTAGTGATAATATAAAAAGATATTCAAGTGAATTAGGAATAGAAAGTATTAATGAGCTAATAGAAGCAGAGAATATGTATGTTAAATCTAATATACTTATAAAAGGTAAGGGCCTTAAAAGAACTGAAGATACAGAAAATAGCTCTTTAGATGTTAAGTTAAAAAAAGGTGTTAAGGTTCATATAAGTGCTGATAATAATATACCTCTACTTTGGGAGGAAGAGTTAGGTAGTGGTAAAGTAATATTTTCAAATGGACAGTTTTTAGGTGAAAAGTCTAATCGAGGTATATTAACTGGTATACTTTATAGAACTGGAGATGAGTTTATATATCCTATTATAAACTCTAAGGTTTTAGATATAGATGATTTCCCAGCTCCAATGCCTAATGGAAATTCAGATATAATTTATAAATATTATCATGTTAATGATGAAAAATTCTTTGTTAATATATGGTGGCCAGATATTGTTAGAATGTGTGAAAATTATAATGCAGTTCCAACAGGTTTTTTAATATACAATTACGAAGATGTAACAAATAATATAGAAAAGTTTAATGGAGATGTATATTCTAAAAATTTAGTAACTTTAGGTAGAAACTTACTAAAGGTTGGCGGAGAAATAGGTATACATGGATTTAATCATCAGCCACTTACTACTAATAAATACTTAGTAGGTAAAGAACTTGGATATAAGCCATGGAAAAGCTACGATGAAATGTTAAAAGCGCAGAGAGCGTTAAATAAATTTATACATGAGATATACCCAAACTATATAATAAGGGGATATGTACCACCATCTAATATTATAACAGAAGAAGGTATAAAAGCCTTAAAAAAAGGTATACCAAGTATTAATGTTATAGCATCTTTATATGTAGTAAGTAACGATGAACTAGCTTATGAACAAGAGTTTTCAAAAGGAAAAGATGGAATATACAATTTTCCTAGATATAGTTCAGGTTATGATTTTGAAGAATTTGAAAAGTGGATGATATACAATGGCATAACTATAAATGGAGTATTTTCTCACTTTATACATCCAGATGACATATTAGATCCAGAAAGAAATCATGGTATGAGCTGGGAAGAACTTAAAAAGGACTTTGAAAAAATTATGGAGATAGTTTATAAAGACTTTAGATGGTTAGAGGCTGATACTATATCTCAAGGTGTAGAATCCTTAGACACTTATCTAAAAACTAAAAGTGTATTTTCTTATGAAAAAAATAATATAAAAGGATATTCAAAAGATACTTCAAAGAATGATTATTATATACTTAGAAGTGATAAAGAGATAATAAAAACTAAAGGATGTAGTTATAAAAAAATAGATGAAGATATTTACCTTATACATTCAACTAATACTGATTTTAGTATAACAACAGGAGGTAAATAATATGAGGATATGTTTAATCGCAGAAGGAAGCTATCCATATGTAACAGGTGGAGTTTCAAGCTGGATTCAAATGCTAGTTAGTAGTATGAAAGAAATTGAATTTGTAATATATGCAATAAGTGCTAAAAATGATGAAGGTCTTACCTATAAGTATGAAATACCAGATAATGTTGTAGAAATTAAAGATATATACTTAGATATAGACGATAATAAAAAGGTTAAAAGTAAAGTAAAATTTAATCTTACAGATATAGAAAAAGAAGTTATAGGTAAGTTTATAGTAGGTGAATACTTTAACTGGAAAGATTTATTTGACTGCATAAATAGACTTAAAAATGTAAATACAGTGGATATATTAATGAGTGAAGATTTTTTTGATGTAGTAAGCGATATAGCAAGTAAATATTATCCACATATAATATTTAACCATTTCTTTTGGACTATAAGGTCTATGATGATGACTGTATTTGAAGTTCTAAAAAGTGATATACCAAAATGTGATATATATCATAGTGTATCTACTGGATATGCAGGATTAGTGGGAGCTTTAGGGAAATACTACAACAAAGATTCTAAGTTTATATTAACAGAACATGGAATATATACAAGAGAAAGAGAAGAAGAGATAATAAAGGCAGATTGGGTTAAAGGTTACTTTAAAGATAACTGGATAAGGTATTTTTACAATTTATCAAGAGCTGCGTATACTTACAGTGATGAGGTTTATAGTTTATTTGAAAAAAATAAAAAGCTTCAAATAGAATTAGGATGTGATAGGAATAAAATAAAAATTGTTCCAAATGGCGTAAAGCTTGATAGATTTAAAAATATAGATACTAAAAAAGATGATGAAAGTATTATATATATAGGTGCTATAGTAAGGGTAGTACCTATAAAGGATGTAAAAACTATAATACAAGCTTTTGTAAATGCAAATGAAGAAATGAAAAATATTAGGCTATATATTATAGGACCTATGGATGAAGATGAAGACTATACTAAAGAATGTATAGACTTAGTAGAATCGCTAGGTAATAAAAATATATTATTTACAGGAAGAGTAGATATATCAAAATATATAGGTAAAATGGACATGTTACTTCTTGGAAGTATAAGTGAAGGTCAGCCACTATCAGTACTTGAAGGTATGGCAGCTAAAAAGCCTTATATAACTACAGATGTAGGAGCATGTAAGGAGCTTTTATATGGAAATGATGATAACATAGGACACTGTGGAATAGTAGTACCTGTCATGGGATATTCTCAAATGGCAGATGCAATAATAAAGCTAGCAAAAGATGAAAAATTAAGAAAAGAAATGGGCGAAAATGGATATAAAAGAGTATCTACATATTATACGCAAGAACAGTTTATAGAAAACTATAGAAAAATATATGGAGAAATATAAATATGGCAGGAATTGGATTTGAACTTAAAAAGATAATAGACAAAGACGGATACTTTTCTAAAACTAGAACCTATTTTATGTCTTCTTTAATAACCATAGGTCCAATGATCATCTCAATATTGTCATTTTTAATTATGCAAGATATATTAAAAAAAGTTGGAGAAACCTACTTAAATATACAATTGTTTAGCTCTATAATAATATATGCATTTTTTATATCATATATATTATCTAATGGTATAAGTATGTTTATATCAAGATTTGTTTCAGATTGCATATATGAAAAAAAGATAGGATATATATTTGAATCTTTAATAGGAAGTATAATTATATATAGTATAAGTGCATTAATAATAACATCATTATTATTTATAAATTCGACTTTAGATATATATATAAAGTTGGCGACAGTTATGATAACCATAATAATAGGAATAATATGGATAGAAGTGGTATATCTATCAGCTGTAAAAGACTATTTAAAAATAGTTTTAGGGTTTGTAATAGGTATGTTAATTATAACTTTAGGAACAATATTTGGAATAAAGTTTATAAATATGCCTAAGTTATACATAGCACTTTTAGCTACTTTAATAGGGTATATATTTATATCTATAATGTTTATAGGGATAATTTATAGAGCATTTGGATTTGATAGTTTAAAATTATCAAGGTGCATGAAATTTATGGAGAGTTTAGACAAGTATTTTGAACTATTTTTAATAGGAATATTTTTAGCACTAGGTGCATATTCTCATAATCTTATAATTTGGATGACAGATAGCGCCACAGTAGTTGACAATACTTTTAGAGTAGCCTCATTTTATGATGTTCCTAGTTTTTATGCTTTTTTAAGTGTTATACCAGCAGTTGTAATATTTACTGTAAAAGTTGAAACTTTAATATATCCAAAGTATAAAGAATTTTATAACTTTGTAAGAGATACTGGAAGTATCAATGAAATAAAAAGAGCTAAAAAAGAATTGATAGATTGTGTAGTAATGCATATGACTCATATGATAGAGGTACAGTTTATAGGAAGCTTCGCATGTATAGTATTAGGATTTAAGCTACTTCCATATATGGGCTTTTTAAGTGACTCTATTGAGATATTTGGAATATTAACACTAGGAGCACTAGCATATATATGTATGAATTTTCTAATTATAATGTTACTTTATTTTGATGCAAGAAGTGAAAGTTTAAAAATAGCAACAGTATTTTTAATAACTACAATAGTATTATCAACAATTACTGTATTTATTGGGAAAGACTTTTATGGATATGGATTTTTCTTTTCAAGTATAATATCTATGGTATTTGCTTTTAATGAAATAAATAAATTCTTTAATAGGATAGAATATCATATATTCGCAGACCAACCAATGTTTAATATAAAGAAAAAGGGCATATTTAGTAGTATATATGGTCTATTTAATAAAAATAAAGTAGTATAAATAAAATAACCTATAAAGTGGGTAACATAAAGAATCCACTTTATAGGTTATTTTTATAAATATATATTATCTAAGTTTTAATATATTAATTAACAGTTATTTCTCCTAATTTAAAGTAATTAGGTATTATTTCATTATTATTAGCAAATTTAATACTAGGTTTATTATTAGATGGATCTAATATAGATAAAGCTATATTATAATTTCCACTAGATATATGTGAAGGTAATTTTATAGACGTATTAAAGTTTATATTTCCAGGTAACCAAGTTGTGATATCTTCATCAATATTTAAACTATAAATAATATTATTATTTTTGTCTATTAATGAAATATTTACAGGCCATTTATAATAAAAAGGAGCCACACCTTCATTTTTTATATTAATATTAAGTTTAAGATTATCATTAGGATTTAAGTTATTATTAAATTTTACAGTATCTATAACATATCTATACCCTAAGGTTTTTAGTACTTTATCAAAATTATACTGAAATTTCCCTTTTTTATCAGCAGGACAGTTAGGGCCTATATAGGTTATATGAGTATCTTGTATTTGCTTTATAGTATTATCTATAGAAAAATCTTTTAAAAAATTCATTCCAGAGTTACCACTTGCAAATTCACCACCAGAAGGTGCATTTTTCCAAAAATCTTTCATAGAAGGTTGATCAACCTTTGTTAGCCAATCTGTATATCCATCATTTAGCCAAGATATAAATTCTTTTGTAGAATGTTTATTACCAAGCATATCATTAAATAATCCCATATTATTATCTCTAGCTACTTTGAATGGCCTTCTCATTAATAATTTTTTATTATCAAAGTATTTTACATAATGAGAAGCATAAATATTTGCTATTTCTTGTCTAGGAAATGGTATGAAAAAATCATTTGATTGATAAGTATGCCATTCTCCCCAATGACCTATACTACCTAGAGCTACAAATGCTATGTCAGAAGATTTATTGTATCTATTTGATAAAGCTTTTATGGCTTCTTCGTGATACTTGATTAATTTTTTATTTTCATAGTTTGGGCTAAATCCACTACCATAAGATATATTATACCAAGTACCGTCCTTATCAATTTCTTTATACAACCAGTTAGGGATATACATTTTGTTTTCACTGTTAGGTAAGTCCATAACTAGTCTTATTATTATTTTTACATCTTTGCTTTTCCAATAATCAAAGTTATATTTTTTTTCTATATAATCAAAATCGTATACTCCTTTTTTAGGTTCTAGTTCGCTAAAATATATATTTGCATAAACTAGTTTGTGTGGTTGAGTGTAATCTGTATATTGTGCATCAGGTGCCCATCCCATAAAAGGATTATTTAAAACTGCATCTGATTTAGGTGGAGTATATGTATTTTTAGTATTAGTTTTACAAGATACAGCAGTAGTTGATATAAGTATAAGTGACAATGATGTTAAAAGTGCTTTTATGCGTAGATTCATAATTTCCTCCAAATATTAGGTTCTATAGTTTATTATACCTAATATTTAATAAATTTAGGAATATAAAAATAAGAGTTAAATAGCTATAAATATAAAATATGTTGAAGTTTGTTAAAAAAAATACTATCATTAAATTAGCAGGATTTATAATATAAAGTCATAAGGGTTTTAATCTATAATAGATTTGTCTTTATGGCTTTTTGTATTAAAATTAATTTTTTGTTTATCAGAGGTGGAGTATGGAGAATTTAGAGTATTGGAAAAAGGAATGGATTAAAGTAGGTAAAGAATATATTTTAAACAAAAACACAGAAGATAAAAATA